>JAIQFV010000039.1 GCA_020073085.1 Terriglobia bacterium
CCCCCCCAGACCTCTGCTAGATTGCTATGACTAAGAGGAGTCATAGCGACAAGCAGAGGAGGAAGGATGATCGGGATGGATCAATACGAGCTGATCCGGACGGCCTATCGGGTGTATCACAAGAGCATCCGACAAATTGCACAGGAAACAAAGCACCACCGCGCAACGATTCGTAAAGTCTTGAGGGGATTGGAACCGCAGTACCGCAGACAAAAGGACGTAACGATGCCGCGAATGGATCCAGTTGCGGAAGTCGTGAAGCGGTGGCTGGAAGCGGATCGCCAAGCTCCGAAGAAACAGCGCCATACGGCGCGGCGGATCTATGCGCGACTGGTGGCGGAGCATGGGTTTTCGGGTTCGGAACCGACCGTGAGGCGCTGGGTACGCGAGTTTAAAGCGAGCCGAGGCGAGGGTCGAGCGGCGGCCGTGATTCCGTTGGATGCGGAAGTGGCCCGGGAGGCGGAGGTCGATTGGGGCAGCGCCCAGGTCCGGATGGCGGGCCAGATGATCACCGTCAAGCTGTTCTGCATGCGCTCCCGCTTCAGCGGCAAACCCTTCCTGAGAGCGTATCCCTGGGAACGTCAGGAGATGTTTTTTGATGGTCACCAGCGCGCCTTCGATTATTACGGCGGCGTCTTCCCGGTTCTCGTTTTTGACAACCTGAAAACCGCCGTGGCCCAGATCCTGCGGGGCAAGGACCGGCGAGAACAACAACGCTTCACCTCGTTCCGCAGCTACTACAGCTTTGAGGCCCGCTTCTGTAATCCGGCGCGGGGACAGGAGAAGGGCGGAGTGGAAGGGTTGGTCGGTTTCGGTCGTCACAACTTTCTGGTGCCGATCCCGGAAGTGGAGAGTTTCGAAGAACTCAACACCGTGCTGCTCAGGCGATGCCTGGAACAAGGAACACGTCCCATTGAAGGCCGTGAGGATCGCCGGACGATTGAACAACGGCACGAGGAGGAGCGCAACCGACTGATCGCTCTTCCCCCGACTCCCTATGAAAACCACAAACTGCTTCCCGTGAAGGTGTGCCGCTACAGCACGGCGCAAGTCGATCGGAACCGCTACTCGGTGCCGACGGCCTACGTGGGACGATGGGTTGAAGCCCAAATGGGCTGCGACCGGGTGTGCTTCTTTGCGGATCATAAGCTGGTGGCCGACCATGCCCGACTGTTCGGTAACAGTAAATGGCAGATCGATCCCCTGCATTATCTGACGTTGATTCATCAACGCATCGGAGCGTTTGAAAGTGCCCGCGCGATCCGACAATGGAGAGTAAACTGGCCGGCGGAATACGAAACGCTGCTTACCGCGTTGCGACGGCGACTGGCAGACAACCGCGGGACGCGAGAGTTTGTGGAAGTGCTGCAGTTGCATGGAAGCTACTCCGCAGAACGGATCCGGGAAGCCGTTCGTCAAGCCTTGGAACTGCACAGCCCCAGTTTCGAGGCGGTGAAGCATCTGCTCCTCAGCCAAGACAGTCCCGGCTGGCAGTATCCACCTCTGGAGAGCGGTCTGATTCCGGGAGTGACTTGGATGATCATCTGCATCGCTTGAAGCTGCCCGCCATGCTGCGCCAGTACCGGGAATGCGGACGCGCCGCCAGAGAGACCGCGCAGAGTTATGAGAGCTATTTGCTGGACCTGACCACGGTGGAAGTCGAACAACGCCGCGCCCGACAGCTCGAACGACGTTTGTACGAGGCCCACTTTCCAGTGCTCAAGACGCTGGAAAATACCGAACTGGCCAAGTGGCCGGGGCTCGAAGCCCTGCAGTTGCGCGAGTACGCCGAAGGGCACTACATCGCGCGACGGGAAAACATCATCCTGATCGGCAAGCACGGGACAGGCAAAACCCACGCCGCGACGGTGCTGGGCGTGGAGGCCTGCCGACGGGGGTACCGGGTGTTGTTTCAGACTGCAGCGGATCTGGTCAATACGCTGCTGGAGGCTCGCGAGGAACGCCACTTGAAACGCACTTTGGAAAAACTGACGCGGTATCACTTGTTGATTCTCGACGAGGTAGGCTACATCCCGTTTTCTCCGGAAGGAGCGCAGTTGCTGTTCCAGGTCTTTTCCAATCGCTACGAAAAGGGATCGATGCTGGTGACCTCGAACCTGCCCTTTGCCCAGTGGACCACGGTCTTTGGGGACGCCGCCCTGACGGCCGCCCTGCTGGATCGCTTGACCCATCACAGCACCATTCATGAGTTTGATTGGGAAAGTCACCGTTTTGCGGAGAGTCTGAGCAAAAAACAGAAATCGAAAAAGTCTGTAAGTCGCGAAGTGGCTGCCACTTCCGGCCCTGCTGGGCCGAATAAGGAGATGAATCAAGTGGGGGCCCCCGGCCCCACTTGATTCATGACATTCCTTTAATTAAAACCCCTGGGGGGTGGTACATTTTTGCTCGATCACGGTGGTACACTTTTCCGTTGTCACAAGCAGGAGTTTTGCAGGCCTGCGATGGGAGGGCGCGCGAGGTCTCAGTGACGGGTCAGGCACAACGGGAGAACAGGCGCAGGCATGCCAACAACGCATGCCCGCGGCACCCCGGTCGGAGTTTTGCAGGCCTGCGATGGGAGGGCGCGCGAGAGCTCGGTGACGGGTCAGGCACAACGGGAGAGCAGGCGCAGGCATGCCAACAACGCATGCCCGCGGCACCCCGGTGGGAGTTTTGCATGCCTGCGATGGAAGGCGCGCGAAGTCTCGGTGAGGCGTTAGCCAGGACGGCAGACTAAGCGCAGGCATGCCAACAACGCATGCCCGCGGCACCCCGGTGGGAGTTTTGCAGGCCTGCGATGGAGGGCGCGCGAGGGCTCAGTGATGAGTCAGGCACAACGGGAGGTCGGGCGCAGGCATGCCAACAACGCATGCCTGCGGCACCCCGGTCGGAGTTTTGCAGGCCTGCGGCACCCCCGCGGCACCCGGTTTCTGTGTTCGTCAGTGTTAATCCGTGTCCCAAAAAGATAGGCCCCGCGGCACCCGTCACCCGGATTTCTGCAGTTCCAAGTCTTCCTGGGATTTCATGGAGCCCCGGTCAGGGGACATAGTAAGGACAAGTGGTGCGGATTTGAGGCGAGAAGAGACGCGTGAAGTCTCAATGGGGGTTCTGAAGATAATGGAGGTCAAGCGCAGGCATGCCAAAAGCGCATACCTGCGGCACCCGTGCGTTACTCCGCGTTGGTCTGCGTCCAAAACTTCTTGCGCCCCGCGGTTCAATTCTAACAATCTCACATCCTATTTCAACGGCGAGCTTACTGGCACCCCCTGATCGTTGAAGAAATCAATTTCCACGGTCCCGAGGCTGTTGGACGTGTTGATCAGGATGAGTTGGGTCTGGTACCCTCCTCCGTCGGCGATCTGAGGAATGAACATCGGCCCCAAGGGCGGGTGTGTGAGATCCGCCACCGGCAGTGTCGAGTAGATCGGCTCGCTCCGCTGGTTGAAGGTCTGTCGCAGCGTCATCGCGGCCACCGGCACCGGGCTGGTCATCGTCAGCACCCCCTGGTACTCTGCCGGCAACCCTGGGAACAGTTCCGACACGAATCGCGCCACATGCCCGTTCGGCGGCACCGTCAGGCTCCCCGATTGCGTAGTTCCATCCACCCCCACCAACGTCAGGGTCACCTGGGTCTCCGCGCCGTTGCGGTTCACGATCGCCACCCCGGTATCCCGCGGGAGCGGATTTGCCGACCGCTCCACAAACATCCGCGAACCTGTGGTCTCCGACGCGTTCGGCACCCCCGCCTGGGAGGTCAACCCGGCATCCCCGTTGATCGAGAAGATGCCGCTTCCTACGGGGGCAAACCCCGACAGCGGCGTGACCACTGCGTAGCCCACCCGCAAGGCGCCCAGGCCCGTTGTCGAGAACTTCACCATCCCGTTCGGTCCCAGCGAGTAATTCAGCGAGCTCTGCACGCCGGTGGCGGGCCCGAAGTCCAGGGCCAGGGCATTCCCCTCATCGTCAAAGAACGATATGAATCCTGTACTGGTGGTATTCACGGACGGGTTCATCAGCAGGATCTGCGTCGGCAACCCGCCGCCATCCACCACCTGTGGGAAGATCAATCGCATGGCCCCCGATGCCCGGCTCAGATCCGCCAGAGGCAGCGCGCTGAACAGTGTCTCGCCGTGGCCATTGGCCGCCAGCCGCAGGTTCACCGCCGCAAACGGGCTCGCGCTCGACAACGTCAACGTCCCCAGGAACGGATTCGGCATGTTCGCAATCATCTGGCTCACAAACTGCGCCGTGTGTCCTTTCGCCGCGACCAGAACGCTCGTCGACGCCACAAACTCCCCGCGCGGGTTCCGCAATTCGGCATTTACCATGATGGGTGTGCCATTCGGGTTGACCAGCGATACTCCGCTGTCCACGCCGGGGCCGCCGAAATCGACAAACAAGCGGGTCGAAGTGAAAGGCGCACTGGCCGGCACTCCCACCTCCGTTACCAGAACCCCATTCTGCGTCAGCCCGAAATTCGCCAGGGCCACCGGCTCGGACACTGCCGAGGCGTTCACCGCCCCATAAAGAACCGAGAGAGTCCCCTGGCCCGACGACACCCGTGACATCCCTCCGGCCGTCGGCAACGTGGCCTCAAAACAGAGCCCAGTCCCCGTCGCGCAGGTTTGGCTCGTACCGGTCTCGGTGTCCGTGGTGAAGATGAAATCCGCCGACACGGCCTGATTGCCCGATGAATCCTGAGAATGCACGCGATAGTGGTAAAGCGTGTTGGGAGTCAGGTTATTCACCGTCTCTGAATGCGCCGTGACGGGACTCGCATCCACAGGCGTTGAACTTCCGTAGGCAGTCGTGGTGCCAAACTCCACCTGTGAATTCGAGGGGGCATTGGTTGTCCATTCGACAGTCGCGCTGGTAGCAGTGACGGAACCGGTGGCAACTGACGAAATCGACAGGGGTGTGGAGGGGGTCCCTGCCTGCGTGGTCGCTGAAGCCGCTGCCGACATCGTGGAGTTGTTTCCACCCGCATCAAAGGCGGAAACCGTATAACTGAAAGTGGTCGAAGCGGCGAGGCCCGTATCCTGGAACGATGCCATGGGTGAGCTGGCGATCTGCGTTCCATTACGGAAGACCTTGTAGCCCGTCACCGCGACATTGTCCGTCGAAGCGGTCCAGGAGAGGTTGATCTGGCTCGAACTGACCGCGGTGGCCGTCAGGTTTGTCGGCATTGAGGGGGGCGTGGTGTCTGTGGTCGCCTGGGTCGTCGCCGATGCTGCCGACGAGGGCGCCGAGTTGTTTCCTGCTGAATCGAAAGCTGAAACGGTGTAGCTGAAGGTCGTCGACGCCGCCAGACCCAGGTCCTGGAACGTGGTCACGGCCGAGGTGCCCACCTGCGTCCCATTGCGGAAAATCTTGTAGCCGGTCACCCCGACATTGTCGGTCGAGGCGGTCCAGGCAAGATTGATCTGGGAGGCGATGACCGCTGTCGCCGTCAACCCCGTGGGTACGGAGGGAGCTTGTGTATCCGGGGTCGATTGCGTCGTCGCCGACGCCGAGGTCGATGGGGCTGAGTTGTTTCCCGCCGCGTCAAAGGCTGAAACCGTGTAGCTGAAAGTTGTCGAAGCCGCGAGCCCTGTGTTCTGGAACGAGGTCGTGGTCGAGGTGCCGATCTGCACCCCATTCCGGAAGATCTTGTAGCCGGTCACCCCGACATTGTCGGTGGAGGCGGTCCAGGCAAGGTTGATCTGAGCCGAGCTCACCGCTGTAGCCGTCAACCCCGTGGGTACCGAGGGAGCTTGTGTATCCGGAGTGGACTGCGTGGTCGCCGACGCCGCGGTCGATTGGACCGAGTTGTTTCCCGCCGCGTCAAAGGCAGAGACCGTGTAACTGAAAGTCGTCGAGGCCGCAAGCCCCGTGTTCTGGAACGAGGTCGCGGTCGAGGTGCCGATCTGCGTCCCATTCCGGAAGATCTTGTAGCCCGTAACCCCGACATTGTCGGTCGAGGCGGTCCAGGCAAGGTTGATCTGAGAAGAACTGACGGCCGTGGCCGTCAAACCTGTGGGCACGGAGGGAGCCTGTGTATCCGGGGGCGCCTGAGTCGTTGCCGACGCTGCAGTCGATTGCCCTGAATTATTTCCGGCCGCGTCAAAGGCAGAGACCGTGTAACTGAAAGTGGTCGAAGCCGCGAGCCCTGTGTTTTGGAACGAGGTCGCGGTCGAGGTGCCGATCTGCGCCCCATTCCGGAAGATCTTGTAGCCCGTCACCCCGACATTGTCGGTCGAGGCGGTCCAGGCAAGGTTGATCTGAGACGAACTGACGGCCGTGGCCGTCAAACCTGTGGGGATCGAGGGAGGAGTGGTATCGGCTGGAACCGAGACCGTGACCGACCCGCCAATTCCTGTTGTCGGGATACTAATCGTCCCCGTGGGATCCGAAGCCGTAATATTCGAGATCCCGACTGGCAGGGTCCCCGGCGGGGTCCCTCCTGCGATGTTCAAACTCACGACGGCCACCGCACCCGTCCCGATCGTGGTCTGGTTCAACCCGAAAATAATCACCCGCACGCCCCCCGGAATCACGCTCCCGGAAACGGATTTTCCGGCAGCCGTGGCCGCGGAGCCTGCTGCGACGGAGGAACACGTCATTCCCGACACCACGGCGCAGGACAGTGCCGACGGCAGGGTCAAATCAAACTGTAGAGTGCTGACCCCTGGCGCACCTCCCGCCGTGAAGGTGACGGTGAGGGCCACGGTCGCGCCCGCCGCGCCCGTGGCCGTCCCCACCGTCACCTGTTGCGCCAAACCCAGTGTGGGACATAGCATCCCCAACATCAAAATGGCTGTAAAAACCAGGGAGACGCGACCGCTTACCCAGAATTTGGGTATAGATGAATAGCTGCGCTGAATTATCCTTCTCATGGTGGACAGGTCCCCGAGCCAAGGATGACGTTATTAAGGGTTTGCAGGTCCAGCACGTCCACCTTGCCATCGCGATTCATATCGGCGTTGGAAAGGGTGGTGCTGGAGAGGATGGCATTGATGAGCATTTGAATGTCGAGTGCGTTGACAATCCCGTCTGAATTGACATCGCAATGGCCGGCAGGGGGGGTGGCCGCGACCAGTTTGGCCACTTCGTTGGAGAGCCCGCTTTCGACCCGGGCGCTGTTGTAGGCCGTCAAGGCAAAGTAGTAGGTCCCCGGTGCCAGGCCCGTCATCGTAAACGTGGTCACATTGCCCACATCGACGGGCGTCCCGTAGGTTCGGGAGGCGGTCCCGAAGTAAACCTTATATCCGGCTACGGCATCCGTGTTTGGACTCCATGTCAGCGTCGCGGTCTGCGCAAGGAGGGCCGTGCTGGACACTGCAAGGAGAAAGAGAACAGTCCCAACGGCAACGAGCCCCTGAAATCTGTTTCGGGACCTGCTCACAAGGGAAACCAGGGCGCCCTCATGCATCCGTTGTGAGGCAGACGTCCTCGTCCACCCAATCACAATTCGAACGATCCTTCGAACGTTGCCCTCATGCATCCTGCGGCAATTCATATCGAAAACCTCACAAGCTCGATTGACGACCACATGCCTGCAAAGAAACGCAGAGATCCACGCGGAGTGGATGGTGTGCCGGCCGAAAAAGACAGGGATTAGGTCCAAGGTCAGAGCGAACAATCCATGGGACCCTTAGCCATAAAGCTGTCGCCGCACACTCGAAGTATTCAAACGATCAAATGGAATGACTGAAGATCGACAGATTCACACGATTTGAAAACAAACCTGCCGATTAAAAGGAACTCAACCGCGATGGCCATGGGAATGACTGACCAAAAGATGTCACTCCCGAAATGAAGAAGCTCTCTAGACTAGCGTTACTACTGGTCTGGCGGGACAAGTAACTACCCTAAGAATAATTCCTTTATGCTTCCCTACTCTCGCCGACGAGGCCAGCAACAGAGTGGGCACGGTGCAAAGCGATCTTTGTTTCTACTCACACCACACCCGTCCTTTTGCTTGGCAATCCCCATTCCAAAAATAGAATAAAAAGTAACCGCTTGATAATGAAGAGGAGGAACTCAAATTCGCAGAGAGGGATTACTGACAGGTCCTCTGAAGCGGGAAAAAATCCCCGAATTCTGAAAGGGTTAATTCAAAGAAACTTAACACGGAGGCGAGACACTAACCGCGTGAACCTGAACCCGACAGCGGACACTCATAAACACCCTCTGAGGACCCTGGGAGCGCGCTCCTTTGCAAGGCGAACCTAAAAGCGCAGCGGCTGTCTTGTTCAACGAACAGTTGAAACAAAGATCAGACCGCTGCGCAAGAAGCGCAAGATGAGAAGAAAGTGCGAAACCTGGATGAATTATCGCCTTCAAGGCTCAATCCAGAGGTCGACCGTTTCCCTGACACCTGGCACCTGAAACCCGATACCTAAATTTCCTCTATCTCCTATTACCTATCACCTAATCGCTATCACCTATCACCTAATCCCTATCCTACCCCGCCGCTACCGCTTCTTTCTTGAAGTTATAGAGGGCGGCGCAAACGCATCCCAGGATGAGGCACTCGATGAGGCCGAATATAATCCACCACATCAGAATCTTGCCGGGCATCTGCGACCAGCTGTACATTCCCACATTCAGGGGAAGGATGGCCAACCCCCAGACCAGTACCCCGTAACGAATGCCTTCACCCAGCCAGCCCTTTCCTTCCACTCCCCGGGTGAAAATATAAGTGAAGAAGAACGCAAACAGGAGCTCCGCCGCAAAAATCGCAACACGGAACAGGAACGGAAAGGCACGCCCGGCGCCATCTGGCGAGAGAAACAGCATCGGGGTGCCTCTTTGAAGTTGCGGGCCGGGCACGTAGGGTTTGTACATATTCGACAGAATCACACCGTGAACAACAATCTCGTAGGCCACAAGAATGACGAAAACCACTAATGCGGCGATCAAAAAGCGCTTCATATTCATAGGTGAATCCTCCTTGAGGTCGGAACATGATAAAAAAATATCGGAGTCAACATCCCCTTACGACAGCGGGGTTAAAGAGAATCGGGATCGCGCACAGATACTTCGTTGATCGACGGGCTGTTGTGAAATGAATTTATCGCGGGTCACTACCGGATCAAGACAGTGAATCGACAATCCGAAAACTGACCCGAAGAAGGCTCAAAGGAAAACCTAAGGAAGTAAATCGTTTACGAAAGGATTTGAGATGCCTCCCCCAAAGGGTACCGTGTTGCTCTCAATCCTAACCTTGTGATGACCAATATGTTAGACCTTGTACGCCGACAAAGCAAGGAGAGATTTCGTTAAAAACAGTGGGACTGACACCTTCTCGCTCCACCCGTTCGAAGGTTTCCTCAATCCAGGTGTCTGTCCCTCATCCAAACCGAAAAAAAGGGACAGACACCTGTCTTGGTCTCATTCTCGCGAATTTGTTTGGGAGAAGGTGTCTGTCCCTGACGTTAGATGCCAGCCCCCTTACTTTCCGGGGCTTCTGATCGCCGCACAATTGGAAGCCAGCGGATAGCCGTCTTTATTCACCTCGCCCTTCTCATCGACCACATACAGGTAGGAACTGCACAGGTCGTTGAGCGGGCCTTTGTTCACAACCACTGTGATCGACGTATCGGACCAGGCGGTGGGGGTCTGGGGGGCTAACTGTGTGCACGCATGATATCTCGGGGCATTCCCCACCATGACCCTTGCCCAGGTCGTGTCCGCGTACACGTCGTCGGACCAGCCCATATTGTTCGAGTCCCAGGGAGGGATCCACCCCTCAATATTATTCCCAACCATGTGGACCACGAAGTTGTTATTCATCAATCCGGGGTTGTACCCGTCTCGAGTCATTACGCTTCCGCTGCATCTGGACCCGCCATCCATCCGGATATCGAGCGAGCCATCGAAAAGGCCGGGTTTTGAAGAGGACTTAAAAATGAACTCTTCAGTATGCCACTTGGTATCGGGGATCCTTGTAGTCGGATTCCGTTCATTGCACCAGAAACCGGTGGGGGCGTCCGGGGTCAGGCCCATCGTGCCTACTCCCCCATTGCTGGCGCCGACCGCAAATGCTGGGGCTTGCATATCGGCCCACATCATCCAGGTAACCCAGCTTTGGGTGACGTTTGTAATTACAAAGTTCATCCTGGTTCGCCTGTAGAGGTAGATCCTTCTGCCGTCATCGGTCCAGTACTTGAAATCGGCCCGCAATGTCCAACTCGCCCACTTTCCACTATTGGACTTGGCTGTTCCGCCGTCATCCGGGGACCACACTAGATTTTGGACCAAGTCCCATCGCGTCTTGATACCCAAGGGGCTGGGATTGATGTCTTTTGAAAAATCGGCCCAAACATAGGGCTTTGCCGGCTCCTTCGTCCCAAACCCATCTCCCGTGATACGAAGCGTCACCCCGGGCGCCGCAGTCCCAGCAACATGGGTGATTCCAGGTCCCGCAAGCACTGGGAAAGCAAATCCGAGCGTTCCTATAAGAACGATAGCTGAACTTCTCATACCCTTTAAGAACATCCAATCCCCCTTATTTCTATCTTCAAGGATTCCAGTCGTGTCTCCCGCACTTCCGAGCTCACCTGCCACGAATGGCTGCGTCATCATAACATCGGTTGAGTTCGTCTGTGCTCATGAACCGGTATAAGAGAATCTCAGGGGTGTCTTCCCCCCAGGATTCCCTTGAATCTGCAGGTGCTTTTTTCTTTCCCAGCCTACCCCAGAATCTTTGCAATTTTTTGACAGATCAACGAGCAGGTCCAGCACTAAGAATTGCCGGCAGGGTAGGCCCTCGGCAACCGCCCATACCAACCAGCACAGGATCATGTTCACCGTCGCAAGAATCAGGGAATTCTTCCCCTTTCACTCCCGGTGATTACTCAACTGCAATTTGAAGGTTCCACATCGGGTTGATAAAACATGATTTACTAAAATCGTTGGTTTGGCGCAAAAAATGCAATTCTCGTTGAGACTCGGAAAGGGTCGGTGTGTTTTATCCTCAGGGATCCCAGTTTTGCCCGGTCAGACTCCTTCAGCCCACGCGATGAACAAAGATGCGATTATCAAGGGTACCAATTCAATCATCTCTCTTGCGTGAGTGGGGCATTGCGATTTGAAATTCATCGTCCATCAGGTATATTCATTTGCTCCAGGCAGTAATAAAGCCATCAGGAATTCTGCATGCAAGCCAGGAGGGCATCCCGGGGCATGAAAGGTCCCGGGGAGTGGATGCCCTCCGCCAACCTAGAAATTTCAGGGAACCTGTGACGCGGGTCACTCATCGATTTCCATTAGGCCATTAAGCTGATCAGCGCGTCATGGTTGCATTTGAAATCGTTGATGCTATATTCATCGGGGATCGAACGCACTCGAACGAGTCCCTGATTCGAGACGTTCGATAACAATGAGGTGAGGACTCCAATGCCATTGCTGAGATTCAAGCATGTGACCGGATTATTCATCAGCCTTGTATCGGCTTGCAGTCTGACGCTCGCCCAGCCGAGGATTGATTCTGTGTCTGGCAGTCCGGCGGATGGAGCGACACTGACGATTACGGGTGTCAACTTCGGCGCCAAGAGTCCCGCGGCCCCCAAAGTCTATGCGAGTTGCAGGACCAGCCTGAATCCCGATGGACCTAGTATTGCCAGGGCTTGGAATTCGGTTGAAAACATGGCATGGTCCAGCGATAACGGTGGAACGTGCAAAGCCAGTACGGGAGTAGCACCCGATGGAAATTCGCTGGCATGGGGACTTGAACTCACCGATACGTGGGTAGCGACAGCAGGATCATCTTTCGTTTATACCTATCGTCGCCAGATGGCAAACTTTACAGCCAGTCAATCAAGTCAAAACCAGAAAGACTTTCGAATCTGGGCCGATAACGGGAAGGGTGGAAATGCCACTCCCGACGCGGGAGCACACAACTACGAAGGGGCGTTCATTGTTGAGTTGGAGCAAACCGTGGGTGGGTACTGCACCGGAGATTTCAATCCAAATATGGCACTCTCAGACACCAATTGGCATGCTGAAGAGTATTTTCTCAGAGGAGGGACTGCCTGCGGCTCTGGGGGAGGTCAATTTAGTTTCAGAAGAGACGGTGCGCTCAAATGTAACGTCTCGGGCTTTAATACCTGTTCCTCTGCTACTGGGAGTAAACCGCTAGTTCGCAATTACGTTTTTCTGATGGAAAACGAAAACATGGTCGCTGATCCCTGGAATCCTGCCTGGTCAAACAACAACAGGGTATGGGCAAAAGATATCTATGGCGACATGACATGGGCCCGGGTGATGGTGTGCAGCGCACCCACCTATGCGACTTGCACGGACCCGACAATTCAATTGCCGACAGCCTGGGGTCCCGGTTCGATAACGGTCACCTTAAACCAGGGAGGGCTGGCTTCCTTGGCGGGCAAGTATTTGTATGTTTTTGATTCCAGCAACACCGTGAATCCCAGTGGATTTCAACTGACGTCCACCGCAGGGGTGCAAACCCCCGCCCACCTGACAGTGCAATAGAGGAGCCTGGAACTTAATCCTCCCGGGCAACCCGAAAATCAGAAATTACGCGAAGCACGATTAAGTGAATTGAAGCCTGAAACACGTCCACCACGTCGTGTAAGGGCAATGCCACGACCCGCCGTCATTCCTTCAACCGCACTCAATTCTGGCAATACCTCTCGTACCATTTCTGAAAGATCATCAGCGAAAAGATGAGCTTGTCGTTCAATTCCCGCCCTCCGAAGTGCTCGTGGAGGACCTTCTTTGCAAAGTCAGGTTTGAACAGCCCGTGCTTGCGCAAGTTGTCATGAGAGAGCAGTTCTTCCGCATACTCTTTCAGATCACTTTTCAGCCACGATGCCATGGGCGAGGCGAATCCTTGTTTTCTATGATTGATCACCTCCGGGGGCAAAAATTCCCTGGCCATTTTCTTCAGGAGATACTTCTTCTTGAGTCCACGGACCTTCATGCCGGAGGGGATCGTGACACAGAATTCGACCAGCTTGTGGTCCACGAAAGGAACCCTCAGCTCCAGGGAATGGTGCATGCTCAGACGGTCAGAGAGGGCCAGGATATCGTCCGGAAGATACATTTTCAAATCCTGGTACATGGCCCGATCCAGCAGATCCCGGGCGTTCAATGAGGTAAAATACTGGGTGGCCAAACCTTCGGTCTCTGCCGGTCGCAATTGTTTCAACACCTCTTCGGAATAAAACTCTCCTCTTCCCTTTTCATCCAGGACGGAGAGGTATCCCCCGTACCGGTCCGCAGGATTCCTGTCGGCCGAACGGACGAATCGTTTCAGGTGATTGATCCGGTAGTGCCCACTTGGCTGTTCTGGCAACATACCGACAATAGGCTGGACAATCCCGCGCCTCAGCATCGATGGAATCCGCTGATAATGATTGCTCAATGCCAGCCCCAGGTACCGCTCATAGCCCCCGAACAGCTCATCCCCTCCCAACCCGGTCAATGCCACCGTCACATGTTGTCTCGCCAACTTGCAGATGTAATAAGTGGGAATGACGGAGTCATCGGCAAACGGCTCGTCAAACGACTCGACGATGAAGTCAATGATTTCCTCCAAGTGAGGCTGGACCTCAAATTCGTGGTATTCAACCCCGTATCTTCCGGCAACCTGCTTGGCATACGCGCGCTCGTCCAGATAGCCGCCAATCCGGCCGCCAAATCCCATCGTGAAAGCGCGGACTGGAGCGTCGCTGCTGCGCGCCATCGAGGCGACCACCATCCCGGAATCCACTCCACCGCTCAGAAAAACGCCCAGCGGCACTTCACTCATCAGGTGGGATTTGACCGTTTCATCAAACAGATGAATGAACTCATGGGTGAAGTCCGCTTCGCTCTTCTTCAAGTCGGGACGGAACTCAAAATCCCAGTACTTCTCGATTTTGACCCCGCTCGAATCGCATCGAATCGAGTGGCCCGCGTCGAGCTTCCTGATGCCTTTGAATATGGTCAATGGAGAGGGAATGTAGGCGTACGTGAAGTAGGCATCCAAAGCTGAAAAATCAATCTCCCGCGATAGAGTCTCGTCCTCGAGAAGAGCCTTCATCTCGGAGGCGAAGAGCATCCTGTTTCCTTGCACGGAATAGAAGAGAGGCTTAATGCCCAATCTGTCGCGGGCAATGAACAAGCTGTTGTCTCTCTGGTTCAGTATGGCAAAGGCAAACATTCCCCTCAAATGGCTCACGCAGTCTTCACCAAACTCCTCGTAGAGGTGGACAATGCACTCCGTGTCTGAGGTGGTGGTGAATTTGTGCCCTTTCTTGATCAGCTCATCTTTGATTTCAAGGTAGTTATAAATCTCTCCATTCTGAACAACCCACAGTGACTTGTCCTCGTTCGGGATGGGCTGGTGTCCTGTTTCAACTCCGATGATGCTCAACCTCCTTGCCCCCAGCCCGGCATTTTGCCAGGCGTATTGTCCCTGGTCGTCTGGACCCCGATGTCTGAGCCTGTCGCACATCTTTAAAAGAAGGGCAGGATCGGCCCTTTTCTGTTGATCAAATTGGTAACATCCTACGATTCCGCACATAGGCTTAAAATGGTTGCCGTCACGAAAATTCCAGACTAATGAACCATGCTGCTTAAACGCGAAACAAGCTCATTCCTCCGACCGGCCCACTCAATCTCCAATCCTTTCTTAAGAACCTTGACATCTTCCCTGAGGCTGGGCAACTGCGAAATCGCCAGCCTTACGGCCTCAGAAATCTCTTGTGCAGTATTCTCTGTAAACACCGTTCCCCGATGGAAATATTTCCGGAGTGCAACCGTGTCGGTCAAGATGACTGGCTTCTCCAACGATACCGCTTCATAGGCGCCACACACAAGGCAATCATCCATATAAGTCAGGTCCAGGATGATGTCAGCACTCCTGAGTAGCATGATGTAATCGCCGTTCGATAAGTACCCTGTCAAGATCAAATTCGAAGGTAAGCGGTCGGTCTTAATACCTGAGACCTTCCTGGGACTCCCAGTCACATAAACATGGCAATGACCGATCAATCTCCTCGCGGCTTCGATGATCTCCCGGTAGGGCTCGTCCTTTGCAAAGGTTGAAATGCATACAATATTGACCTTCCCCTCCAAATCCATCCGCTTCCCCTCGGGAAAGGCAGGTAGTTTATCTTCCAGAACAAACGGGGTTCCCCCTTCTTGTTTGACGTGCTCTGCCAAGCCAGGGTTCGTCACAACCGTAAGGTCAGCCTTCCTCTGAATGAATCGGCACATAAAGTGCAGCCAACTCGATCTCGAGAGGAAGGGAGCCAATCCTTCATTGTGAGCATCCACAACCAGGACATACCGAAATACCCTCTTCAATAACACTGCCCACGCCGAAAGAACGATCGATGGATTCTGGACGACAAGCCCCCTCGGCCTATTTCGAATGAGAACCTGAAGTGTCCACAGCAATAAATACGGGTGCTTGATCCATCGGGGCAGATCGATCGATTTTTCAAAAAGTCTTATCCCCAGATCTGCGGCCAGACCCTGCGTTCTCCGGTGTTTTTCCCAACTGATCCATATCCACTGGCTCATGAGTTTGCACTAAGAGTTCGCCTGGCACCTCTTCTGGCGAGCTCTCGAAACGTCTCTGTATATTCCTTCACCTGCCGATCCACGCCGAATTCCGTGCGGACTCGCTTGTACCCCGCCATTCCCATCTGTCTAGCCTTTTGCGGATCCCTCATTAGATCGATTATCCGTTCTGCCAGGGCCCTCGCATCCCCGGGCTCAACCAAATAGCCGCTGACACCTTGTTCGACTAGCTCGGGGACCCCCCCCACGCTCGTAGCCACAACCGGCTTCTTGTGGATGAAGGCTTCAAGAATGACAAGTGGCATTCCCTCAGTGAACGAAGGGAGGACACACAAATCCATTTGGGAATAGAAGGCCTGGATATCCCTCCTGAATCCGGGAAAAATGACATTTCTCTCCAAGCCAAGTTCACGTGAGCGGGCCCGGAGGAAGGGCGCTTCCCGACCATCCCCCAGGATCATAAACCTGGCATTTGGGAACGACTCGACTACGCTCGCGGCAGCGTCCATTAAGACGTCCAACCCTTTCTCTTTGCTCAACCTTCCAGCAAAGACCACCAGGGGATCGGATTCATCCATTGAAAACTCCCGCCGGACGTCACTGAATACCTCATTAGTACAGAGTTCCACATCGATTCCGTTCGGTATAACCCTCATCCGGTGCGGCTTCACACCGATCCTTGCCAATTTCTTTCCGCTCTCGCGTGAGACCGCAATGACCCTGTCGAAGCATCTCAAGAAGAGATTATCCATTGATTCGTATAAACGCATTCTGGCGCTCTCCGATGTCCGCCCATGAAAGACAGCCACAATGGGTATTTTCAACAACCGCCCCGCAAGCAAGCCAAAAAAATCGGATTTATAGTCCTGGGTGCAAATAATCTCTATGCTTTGGTCGTGGACCATGCGGATGATCTTTCTCAGCGTTGAAAAAAAGGAGATCGGACCCTCCTTCAACGCGTAGCAGCTGATACCGCAATGAGAAAGCGCCTGAAGGAAGTCATTTCCCCCATCCTTCTGTTCATTAAAGGCACCCACGACATATTTGCAGTCATGGGCCGCAATGTATTTCAGGTGGCTCAGTATCAACTTCTCCGGGCTCCCTAGGAACGGGCTTGCACGCAGGAAAAGAATAGTAACGGTGTTCGTCATCCTAGATCTCATTCAAGGTGGAGTGACCGCGCAGGAAGGAAACCAACCCAATATCTTTGTCCGGCGTCCTCCAATTCGGATTCCAATTACTTGCACCTCATCTGTTACCAAAGCCCGGTTAACCCGCACCAGCAGGAACAGTTCCCTTCATGCGATGATTGATCGCCTCATCAAACAGATTATCGAGTTTCGCGGCCGACACCCTAGAATCAAACCTGGATTTCGCGATCGGAATGAACCGCCTTGCTTCCTCTTTATACCTCATTTCATCGCTCACAAATCTGCGCATTCCTTCCGCAATCGAATGCGAATCGCCCGCTTCGACCATGATCGCCGGGGTATCTTTGACCGCTTCCCGCAGGCCGATGCAGTTCGAAGCGATCACAGGAACCCCTGCGATCATTCCTTCTGTTGCCAGAAGCCCAAAAGCCTCCCAGAGCGATGGCATGACCACCGCATCCATCTCCCTCATCACCGGAGCGACCTTGGGGATGAAACCGGAGAACAGGAAGTAATTCGACAGCCCCTTCCGCGCAATGATCGCTTTGTATTCCCGAATAAAGGCCCCATCGTTAACAGCCACCACCTTGAAGTCCCGCTTGATCCCGTTGCCCTTCGCGATCTCCTCCACTGCATCGATGAGGACCGTGAATCCCTTGGCCGGCATGAACCGGCCGAAAAAACCAAACAACACCACCTCGTCGCCGATCCCATTGTCCTTCCTGAACGTCGAACCCCCCTCGATTGAGCCTTGATCGAATTCCTCAACTGAAATTCCATTCATGATGACCGCAAGCTTTGATGGATGTCTTCGCAGGACGGGAAGGTACTCCACCAGATTCTCCTGCGCGTCATGGCTCACCGATTGAATCACGTCAGCCCGCGAGAGCAGAAAGCCCAGAATCTTTCTTTTGAGCGGGCCGAGCCATCCAGCGAATTGATCCTGCCGGAGAACTTCGTGAGGGGTCACCACATGACAAGTACGTGAGAAGACACTTGCTAGGACAGCCACCATGGCGGCCGTGTAGCCCTGGGAATGGATCAGGTCCCAATGCCTTCGGCCCCTGATCATCAAAAACATCCTCCAAATCATCCCGGCCAATGGATGCCGCCCCTCGACCTCAACCAGATTCACCCCGAATTTCTCAAGATCCTTTAGGATAAGCTGTGCCTCATCGCCTTGAACCGTGAGGATGGTGAATTCGTACTTTTGTTCATCTAGATGCCCGTAAGTGTACTTCAGGTAGGTCCGGATACCCCCCACAGGATGCCTGATCACAGTCAATATTCTGATTCTCTCGCTCATGGCGCCTGCGCTCCCTCCTCCTGGCGCGGGATCTCCAATGCCAACTTTCTGACCACTACCGACAATCCGGCGAAGAGATACCACGAGTAGGTGCTCAGGCCGTAACTCGCAAAACTGAACAATATGTTCATCCACAGCCAAACCTGAAGGGCATTGCCGAGGCGTGACAGGTAGCCTTTCTTATCCAACAAACCGCTCGTCGTTTTGACAACGAACCGGAAATTCGAAATGATGGTCCCCATAAAGGTCAGCAAAATTATTAATCCGATTACTCCCAGTTCTTCGAATGTCTCCATGTAGAGGTTGTGCGACGGCATGGCGATTCCCCGGGTGTGATAGTTCAACTCCTTCGACGTACCCAGGCCGGACCCGAAAACAGGCCGCTCCATGCCGGCCTTGAAGTCGGCGACCACCCCTTCCATTCTCCCCTCGACTGTTGCGCTGCCCGCGACATCAGATTCGCCGATCGAGAGGTACCGGTCTCTCTGGAGGGGATCCAGACTGGCGACAAATATCACCCCGCAAACAACCATTGCCCCGACCATGAGCGCCTTCTTTTTCGATTTAATGAGAATACCGATCAGGATGACCAGAAAAGCAAGAAACCCGGAACGCGATGCCGTGAGCACCAGGGCATAGGCAAGGAGCGGCATCGCACCCAGGTACACCACCTTGCTCTTCCACGAAGATTGAAAGCCAAGGAAGTGATACAAGGGAACGATGGTACAGATGATGGCGGCCAGACCGTTCGGATTGACGGTATCTGTCGGGGCGCCGGCCAATCGATCCATCATGAGAAGCTTCGCCCCTCCCATGTTGGTCGAGTCGCCCCAATAG
Organism: Terriglobia bacterium; assembly: GCA_020073085.1. Taxonomy (NCBI): domain Bacteria; kingdom Pseudomonadati; phylum Acidobacteriota; class Terriglobia; species Terriglobia bacterium. The sequence goes on from JAIQFV010000039.1 coordinate 18,814, forward strand.
CCGGTCGTAAAATGAAGGTACAGGGGCTCGAAGACCCGCAACGACTGGCACGCGACGAATACCAGGATAAATATCTTTAATCGCTTCTCGCTATTGATGAGAGTGATGGTGTAGTAATAAAAGATCGCAGACGCAATCATGTTGGGGATGCCCGCTTGAATGACGGTGCCCGGCCAGGCCGCGAATGGGATCGACACCAGGATGTCGATCCAAAGAACGATCAGGATCTTGCTGGTCAGGCTCAGCCCTTCGCCCGTCCGCTTCGGTTTGCTGAAGAAAAGCGTAGCACCGATCAAAGCGACGAGGATCAGGTCGAACCGGATGGCGCCCAGGATAGAGTATCGCGCCGGCAGATGAACCAAATAGCTCACGATGAAAACCAGATAGACCCTAAAAGATAAGTTTTCCATCAGGCAGCTGAATAATTACCGTACTCTATTTCAAAACGAGAATCTCATCCTCAGGCATCATACCCTTCTATTAACTCATGAAACCAAACCAATACGGACCTCATTGAAAATCGTACATGAATCAGCGTAGGGGCGCATAGCTATGCGCCCCTACAGCACCTGAAATCGAAACTACGGCTTGCAGCGCGTCTCATGCAATCGGCACCACCGCGAGGAGTGTCTGCATCCCCAGTTCTTTGAGGTCGCGGACACTGCGGCCATGCCACGGATATTCCACGGTCATGCAACGCCCGGAATGCCGCCGGGCGGCGTACCCCTTTAAACCGGCGGCTCGCCGCTTCATGATCCATCGATCCAGCCCCCTGATCATGGGCTTCCTCCGGGTTTCTGGAATCCCTCGACGCAAGCGCCCGATCGTCGCCACCATCGGCCACCATGAGAGATAGAAAATGCCATCATTATTCCTTAACATCCAATTGTGGAACTCCAGAAAAAAGGTGGGTTTGATTTCATCGATCAGGTCCATGTAAGCCCGGCAAAGGGGGTTTCCCGAATCGATTTCACGCGACAAATCAGGGGCCCCGGGCTCATTCAATCGGCACAGTCCGTCCGCCACGCCGTCGGGACACATCATCGGAAGAATCCACAGGTCACAATCTTTCAACTGCTCCCGATCAAGTCCGTTGAGCATGCCCTCCACGATGCCTTCGACCGCGTACGATCCGGCCGATTCATAGGGATGTGTCCGTCCCGTCACCAGGATGCGCTTTGAAGTCCTGCCTTCAGCCCGGGCCCTGAGCAGATAGACTTCCCTGCCGCGGGTGGTTGTATATAAGCGAGACTTGGAGAAAGGAGCGCCTTCATCGAGGCGATTGATCAGCTCCATGTAGCGCGAGTAGCCATAGCTCGGATTCAGGGTCAGATGACTCCTCCCGGCCGGGACCTTCAAATCCAGCAGGACCGTTGAATCCTCAATCTTCCCCTGCAAGGGCTGCCAAACATCCCCGCCCGTTCCGAGATAAACCACGTCCCGATATTGGTTGTATTGCGATTCCTCCCAGTCGATGATCAAACTCAGGTCGGCTTCGCCTTCCCCAGGGTTCTCCACATCCACATCCAGACGAAATTTGTAGCCGGCGTCGCCATCCTCGCTGTAAGGCTTGATCACGAAATTCCGGTCAGCGGTCTGGCGTATGGCGCCTTCCTCTTGCGGATTCCCTCCATCGATTCGTCCGGTGAGGCGTAATGTGTCCATCGTCGTCAGGGGCATTCAATCTTTGGTCCGCGGCGCAAGTCCCGCGTTCGATCCATGGCCCGGAGGGCTAAAAGAATGTAGCCCCACCTGTCGAAGATCCGCCATGGCGCATGTCCCGCGTTCGATCCATGGCCCGGAGGGCCAAAAGAATGTAGCCCCACCTGTCGAAGATCCGCCATGGCGCAAGTCCCGCGTTCGGTCCATGGCCCGGAGGGCTAAAAGAATGTAGCCCCACCTGTCGAAGATCCGCCCTGGCGCATGTCCCGCGTTCGATCCATGGCCCGGAGGGCTAAAAGAATGTAGCCCCCCCTGTCGAAGATTCGCCCTGGCGCATGTCCCGCGTTCGATCCATGGCCCGGAGGGCTAAAAGAATGTAGCCCCACCTGAGTCCCGTGTTCTTTGCGGGACGAGGGTGGGGTGCCGGATTCCCAAAGGCATTTGAGCCCCGCTTGCGGGGCGAAAGAGCTGTTGAACATGCATGAAACAAATCTTCAAATACAAGACAAGACGCATTTGGAATTGAAACCCGTCTTTCGCCGCTCCGCGGCTCTGCCCATTCTTCACATTCTTACCCCGCCCTCGCCCCGCAAAGAGAAAAAGCGCGGGGCTCAGACGGGGCTACATTCTTTCAGCCCTCCGGGCCTATGTCCAACCGCGCCCAGCTCAAGCTGAGCGGAGTCTACATTCTTTCAGCCCTCCCGGCCTAAGTCCAACCGCGCCCAGCTCAAGCTGAGCGGAGTCTACATTCTTTCAGCCCTCCCTTTCAGCCCTCCGGGCTTAAGTCCAACCGCGCCCAGCTCAAGCTGAGCGGAGTCTACATTCTTTCAGCCCTCCGGGCCTATGTCCAACCGGGCCCGACTCAGAATGAGCAGAGTCTACATTCTTTCAGCCCTCCGGGCCTGGACCTGCAAAGGTCGTCCTGACGCCAAACCCCAAGCTCCAATCCTGCTTCATAGACTTGGGGCTCACCCTCCGGGCTTGCATCTCACCGTTCGGTCATGAGCGGAGTCTGTCGTCTCCCAAAACAACTCCGGGCACTCCATCCTCTTTCATCACACAACTCTTTCTTCCTCATCCCTGATTCCCTACCTTTGAGATGGTGAAGCGGTACTTCCCCGAGGGCTCTTTGGGAATCGAGTCCACGTACGTGATGTCGAAGCGCATGTCCTTTCCGAAGAAATCGGGCACCTTCTGCTTCAGGGCGGCCAGCCCACTGTCCTTAAATTCGGGCCCGGGAACGATCTTGAACGTGACATGATCGAGCACGTCCTGGATGATTTGAGCCTGGCGTATCCCCGAAACATTGGAGATCAGGTAGATGGTCAGGGCCGCACCCGACACGCGCCTGCCATCAGGGGTCACAATGAAGTCCGTAGTTCGCCCGGCCACCATCTGCATCAGCGGGAGCGTTCGTCCGCAGGGGCACACCGTATCGGACGGACTGCCAACATCCTCAATCTTGTACCGCAGGAAAGGCATCCCGAAATTCAGCAGGTCGGTGATGATGATGTTTCCCTGTTGTCCCGGTGAAACCGCCTGGCCGTCGTCATCCACAAACTCCACATAAAGCGTATCGGCGTTGATGTGCAGGCCGGTGTGGGCGCTGCACTCGCTGGCAATCACCGACACCTCACGACAGCCATAACGGTTAAAGACTTTGCAGCCAAACACCTCTTCGATCAGAACCCGCTCGTGATCGTGAAGCACCTCGGCCGAGGTGATGATCGATGCCGGGTGAATGTCGGTCACTCCATGTTCTCTGCAATACTGGGCAAACACATAGACCGAATTCGCATAGGCCAAGATGCTCTTGGGCTTGAACTCACGCAACACCTCGACAAAATGGGCCAGGCTTTCATTGGTAATCGAAGAGCTGTCCAGGACCGCCCCGCTTCTAAAAAGCAAATTCCGGATCCTTCCTTTCCACCCCCGCACACCGGACAAATCCGTTCGGCTTCCCCAGATCCCGGCCATCTTTTCGCCCACTTTATAGCCGGTCCATCGGTCATGGCGGATTGCTGAAGCCTCCATCGAAATGATTCTTTCGCGGTCGTGGTAGTAGCGCAGGGGAGAGCCCGTTGATCCTCCCGTCTTGTTGGCGACAAGGTCGCTGAGATTGTAATTGGTGGCGACCAGGGCCGGCAGGCTTTCCTGGATGTCTTTCTTCGTGAGTAACGGAATCTTCCGGAAGCCGGATGGATCTTGAATGCTCGACGGTTTCAGGCCCGCCGCGTCGAAGCGCGAGCGGTAGAACGGGCAATTCTCGTAGGCGTGACCGATCAAACGGCCCAGCTTGCTCCACTGCGATTCTTTGATGGCCTGTGGGTCCCGGTACTGAAATTCCTCAAATTCGCGCAGGTATCTGAACAGTGACCATTTCCCATCCTTGAGCACCCAGAGCGGGTGAATGGCATGCCTGACGATTCCTGCATAGATATCCATTATGGACTCCTGTTGCCGTTGCGGCGCGAGACAATTAGACAGTAGAGAGGCGGAGACCCCTCCGCGCCTCCTGCGGTTAGACTGGGGTGGAACGGCCCCCCTCACGATTTGGAGTTAAGGCGCGCCCGACCTCCGATTTGCAGAAAATCACTTTCCCTGATGGCTCCGGCAAGACCTCATTCACAAAAACGACGTCAAATGTCAATTGTGCATGCAAGAAATCGCCGATTCGCTGCTTTAGCTCTTCGACCTCCTTTTCCCGAAAATTTGCTCCCTTTACAACATTCAACTGAAAACGCTCAAAGTCCTTCTGAATGATCTGAAGTTGCTTGATTCCCTGGCATTCCTTCATGATCCGGCCACAAAACGATGCACCGGCAGTGAAGGATCCGTCTCTATTCCAAAACGCATCCGTGCTTCGGCCCGTCACTTCCTCGAGTAGCGGAAGGGCCGAACCACAAGCGCATGCCCGAGCCGAGATGACTCCCAGGTCTCCTATTCTGTATCGAATGATGGGCATCGCTCTATTAAATAGATCCGTGAAAATCAGGTCGCCAGGTTCGTTTTCCACTAACTTTTCATCTTTGACTGCCTCGACATAGAGTCCATAACAGTTCAAATGCATCCCCTGATGGATACTGCATTCGGTTGCAATATGTCCCACTTCCCTGGCCCCGTACCAATTGTAGATTCGGGTGGAGAAGACCGACTCGATTTTCTCCCGCTGATATCCGTATAAATACTCCGCGGCCACATTGATGGAGTGGATCGGCAATTGGAGATTGTTCTTTTCAAGAAAACACGCAAACAGGTACAAAGGCGTTGGGTAGGCCTGAATGGTCTTAGGACGAAACTCCACCAGTTTCTCATAGTAGCCCTGCATTATCCCATCGTTGAGATACGAGCTGGGCAGATAGAGTGCCCTTCCGAGCACCCATCCACGCACCCGGCTCCTGAAAGACTCGGTCCTGGAATAGTCCTGCTCTGCTCCCCACAGAGATGCAACGCGGTCGCCCGGGCCTGCTCCCCACCATCGTTGGAAATGGAGGGTGCAGGCCCGCCTCCTGGCAAAGCATTCACGATCGAGGGCCAGATGGACCGGGGAGTCGGTCGTCCCTCCCGTGGCGGTTTGAATCAAGTCTTCCGGTCTTACTAATGGGTTCATCAATTCGCGTTGATGGTTTCTCAAATCTTCGCGCGTGAGAAATGGAATCTTCGAAAGGTCGGAGGGCGCCTGAATGGATTTCGGAGTGATTCCTGCCTCCTGGAATCGGTCCCTGTAAAACGGGATCTGTTCGTATGCCAGGTCGAGGATCTTGAGGACGCGGTCCCACTGCCGCGAGAGCAATTCTTCTCGAGGAAGCGTACACTCCCGTTTCACTTCCGGCAGGTAACTCAGACGTTTGTCGCCATTCCTATAATCGTCCAGGCGCAAGAGCGCCTGTCTGATCCACCTTACGGTCATGTTTTCACCTCCGCTTTACTGCGCATGGATTGCGGGCCGGCCGATGCGAAGCGCCAGGGAGTTAACTGGTGGGTACCGCATCACTCGTTCTAGTAATCTTTCCCCACATCGTAACGATATAAAGCCTTGCAGTTTGCAAATCGCCTTTGTCCAACACCCTGGATGCGACGATCAGGCCCGGGTAAACCAGCGCCAGGACGCACTTCAAGACCACTTGGAGCCACAGGCTCAGCCCCGCGAGGAATGTGATTCCAATTAAATAAAGGGCTATTCCGAGTCCGAGGACATAGGCGAACTTCCCGAGGGGATATTTCACGGGGTAGATGCGGTGCGCAAAAAACCAGGTCAAGCCCAGATAAACCGCAAAACAAATCAACGTGGCATACGCACCACCCATAATCCCATAGACGGGAATCAGCAACCAGTAGAGGAGAAAGATCAAGGCTGCCGCCGCTCCCATGACCAGCGGCTTGTAAATGGTCTTTCCCGTGATATAGAAAGCGCTGTCCGGAAAAATTGCCGCAGTCCAAAACAGATACGCCACCAGGGACCACGGGACAATCTTATAGGCCTCCCAGTAACCGGGCGCCGCTATAATCCTGATGATCTCTCTCGAAAAGAGCGCGAGCGGAAGGGACACCAGGCAATAGGCCAGAATCAGGAACAAAAAATACCTGCCAAAAGCGTTCCGGTCCTCGGAATCCCGGTCTAACTTGAACATGTAAGGTCCCCATACCTTGATGAACGGACCCAATACAAACGTCCCTCCCACTGTCCCGAGTTTGTAGCCCAGCGAATAGACCCCGACCGAGGAACTGTCGAGCATCCTCTGGATAAAAAACCGGTCCCCATTGTTTAACATGAAAAGGAAAAGCGCCCCCGGGACGAAGGGGAGTCCGAAGGTCAGCATCTTCTTGTACATTGGCCAATCAAACTTGTGTCCCGTCTTATAAAGCGTATATCCGACCAAAATGAAAGCAAAAGAAAGGCCAACAATCATATTGCTCAGGATGACGCCCTTAAGCCGCATGTTCAGAACGACCACGGCCACGATGGTCAGCACCAGCGTGCTCAGAAGCCTTGCCAATGAAATTCCAATGTAAAAGCCGGACGCCATCCGGGCCTGCAGGTACGCCATCGGCACCGAAGAGGACAATTCGGCAAACATGATGACGCCGGCCATCCTGAAGAGATACAGATAGCGATCGTTCCCGAAGAAATAGTGATTGATGGGCCTTGCCAACGCCAGAAAGATAATCACACTGCAAATTGAAAGCGCCAGCAGGGGTATCAGTCCCGTCGAAATGGCCGTGTTCTTCCGGTCTTCATCCGTCTCCTTGGAGTAAAAACTCAGGCTGGTCATGCCCAGCCAAAGAGCGAAGATGATGGTTGAAATTTCGACACAGCGCCCGATAATTTCCAGGATTCCAAACTCCGCGGTCGACAAATATCGGGCATAGAGCGGGATGAGCAGGAATCCCGCTGCATTCATGAGAACAATCCCAAGGCCGTAAACGACAAAGTGCCTGAAGACGTGTCCCTTGTTATCTGCCACGTTCGGATTCCTCATCCAGGGATTCCATGATTAAAGTCATAACCGGATAAAATCCGAGCTCGATTTGAAGTTCAGTATCTTGGCCGGTACGCCCCCCACCACGGCCCGGTCCGGAACATCCTTCAGGACGACGGCGTTGGCCCCGATCGCCACGTCATTGCCGATCGTGATTTTCCCAAAGACCTTGGCCCCCGGCCCAATATAAACCCGATCGCCTAGCTTTGGACATCCGAGCGTTTCACCCCGGCCGCCCAGCCCGATGGTCACCCCGTGAGAGATGTTGCAGTATTCTCCAATCTCAACCTCATGATGCAGCACGATTCCGCCATAATGCCCAATATAAAACCCCTTCCCAATGCGGGTATCAAAGGAAATGTCAATGCCCGCGGGGACACCAATCAGGACCTGCAGAAGCCGCAAGGGAATCATCAATCCCTTTCGGATGACCCGGTTTGATATTTTTGATACGCGGCTGCCCATGCGGTAGATGCAAATCACCCAAATGCCCGGAGTGCACACAACGACCTCAATTCGCGTTGACAGCGGCATTCCCTTCTGCAAATACCTTCTGAGATCCGATTTCAAAACTTCAAACATCGGCTTGCATCCAATCCTCGAAGTATTCTTATCCCATTTTGCGGGTGCCGCAGGCCCGCCGGGTGCCACGGACCCCCCGGGTGCCGCAGGCATGCGCTCTTTGCGGGTGCCGCAGGTATGCGCTCTTTGCATGCCTGCGCTTCCTTCTCCGATATGCTCAACCCAACCATCGAGACCTCATGCCCCTTCCCTCGCAGGCATGTACAAAACACATGCCTGCGGCACCCCAAGTGTGACGGACCCGCCGGGTGCCGCAGGTATGCGTTCTTTGCGGGTGCCGCAGGTATGCGTTCTTTGCGGGTGCCGCAGGTATCTGCTCTTTGCATGCCTGCGCTTCCTTCTCCGATATGCTCAACCCAACCACCGAGACCTCACGCCCCTTCCCTCGCAGGCATGTACAAAACACATGCCTGCGGCACCCCAGGTGTGACAGACTCGCCGGGTGTCACGGGCCCACCGGTTGTCACGGGCATGCGTTCTTGGCGGGTGCCGCAGGTATGCGCTCTTTGCATGCCTGCGCGTCCTTCTCCGATGTGCTCAACCCAACCACCTAGACTTCGTGCCCCTTCCCTCGCAGGCATGTACAAAACACATGCCTGCGGCACCCCAGACACACAACTCATGCCTGCGGCACCCCAGACACAAAACTCATGCCTGCGGCACCCACCGATAAGGGTTGATCCATCATGCCAAAGTCCCATTCGCCAAATCTTCGTACAGCTTCATGTAAGCGCTCGCCATCCGATCCACCGAAAACTCATCAAAGATGCGCTTCTGGGCGCGGGAACCCATCTCGCGGGCGAGTGAGGGATCGGACAATACTCGACCCATCCGGTCGGCCATGCCCTCGACGTCACCCACCTCGACCAGGTAGCCGTTATGCCCGTCTTCCACCAGCTCCGGATTTCCTCCAACCCGGGTGCAGACCACCGGCTTGCCACAGCCCATGTATTCGATGATGGCATTCGACAGCCCTTCTGAGCTGGAACAATGAACACCGACGGTGAAATGCTTGATGATCGGGACAGTCTCTTGAACACTCCCCAGGAAATGAACCTTCTCAAGGACGCCAAGTGTCCGCGCCAACTCCATCAACGAGCTTTTTTCCCGATCGTCACCCACGAACACAAGATGCAGGCGGGGATGCCTTTCCTGAACAATCTTGAAGGCTCGAACCAAATCCCCCTGTCGCTTGATCGTCGTCAACCTGCCCACCATGCCGACGATGGGATCGTCAGTTCCGATTCCATGCGTCCCCCGAAAACCGGGGGAGGGCGGAGCCTCAAACCGCCCCCGGTCGTGTCCGTTGAAAATGACCAGGCTCTTCGCTGCCGAAACACCTTCCTTGCGCGCCGCATTTTTGCGGACCGCCTCGCTGTTCGCCACCAGCCGATCGATACACAGGTTACTGAGGCGCAACAGGGCGAGGTTGGTCCAATCATACCAAAAACCCATGTCCCGCCGGGCCACGATCACCCTGGCCCCTCCCATCCTGCAAAAGAAGGGAGCGACGATGGAAGCATCGTTAAAGAGGATATGAACGACTTCTGTCCCTGATTGGCGGATGAGGTTCTTCAAGTGCAGGAGTTGCTTCAGCGTATTCCACCGAACCAGGTTGGGAACATTCAAGACCTTTACGGGACAGGGGAACGCATGCTCCTCGACAAAAGGGGTCGATCGAAAAACACATAGGGAAGGATCAAACCGGCTCCGGTCGAGGTGGTTGATGAGCAGGAGCAACTGGTTTTCGGTTCCCCCTCCGGCGCCACCCAAATAGTCCATTAAGTAAATCACTTTGATGGGACCTTTTCGCATGTCGTTCACGCCCTCGCCAGCGTCGCTTTGAATGAGTCCAGCGAATCATACCGGCCAACTCCCACCCGCGGGATGGCGTACAGGGAATCCGATCTATTCCAGGCACGAGGGTGAGTGGCCATCGCGGAGACAAATCCGGCATTCCTGACGCACTCCATGACCTTCGCGTTGTAGTCCCCATTGGGATAGGCGAAATGGGTGACCGGACGTCCGGTCCAATCCTCCAATAGTGATTTGGAGGTCTGGATGCTTTTTGAAATCTCGTCCTTCTCGAGTTGGACGAGGATGTTGTGACAATGGGAATGCGCCCCGAGGGTGACCCAGGGGGAAGCCGCCAATGCCTTCAGGGCCTCCAGCGACAGCGGCGTGAGTGCCGACTGTGCCCCTTGAGGACGAGGGTTCGACTGGCCCAGCACCGATGCCACGGCCGTTTCTCTTGAGGCTGGAGAAAGGGTCTTGAGATCAGTCAGCAGTCTCTGAATCCTGGTCCATCGCGTCTCGCCCCGGTCCTTCGGGCTGAACGAGTATTTTTTCAAACCGAATTCTCTTAGATCGAGGGTGACTGCTTCGGCGCCGCCGGGTTGGAGCGCCAGGATCAGCCGATCGTACCAGTACCGGGCCTGAGCCTCGACCGCTCCGGTCGCGACAAAGACCGTGACCGGGATCTTCATCGATTCAATGATCGGCAGCATCACCCTGCAATTGCCGGAATAACCATCATCGAAGGTCACCACGGCGAGGCCTTCTCCCTTTTCCCGGGGAAAATTTATTCCTTGAAGCGCCTTGTCCAGAGAAACGATCTGAAAATTACCGCTCAGGTATTCCATCTGCTCGTGGAAGGCGCTTTCCCTGACCACCGTCCAGGCTTCAATCTCCTCCGCATCCTTCAAGACCTCGTGGTACATGAGGACAACGATGTCGCGCCGTCCCCTTCTCCGAGAAATAGATTCCGGAAAAAACGGGATGGCCCGCGGCCATGACTTTTTCAACAATCCAAGAAAGTCCATCGCTTCAACCCGTCCGGGGGCTCCACACCGCCTGCCGGGTTCCTCTCAGGAATTTCAGAAACGCATGCGCGCAGGCCAGATTGACCAGGATGAAATAGAAAGGCACGCTCAGAAGCCTCGATCCTTTGCCTCTCCGCTGCGTGTAGTAACCCAGGGCGGAGCACAGGTAGAAAAGAGTCTGAATCGCGAATAGAGCCTGGTACAACGGCCCGGCGGTCAACAGCCCCAGGTTGAACAAGTAAACAAGCCCTAAAAAGACAAAGGCGAGATAACGGAGAATCTTGTGGGACACTAATTGAATAGAGTAAAAACCATGGGCAAAGATATTCAGGAGTTGCTTCATTTCATGAAGTGCCCAGAAGGCCCGCAACGAAACGCGGACCCGCATCCTGTATTCGTCGCTGGAGGAGGCCAGCGCTTCTTCCCGCAGGATCGCCTCCGGCTCATACACGACACGGTATCCCTGCTCCACCACGCGGAGCGGAAGCACAAAATCGGGCAGGAGATCGGGGCGCATCGACTGGTACAGCGATTTTCGCGCCGCGTCAATCCCGCCGTCCACCCCCACAATCGAGCCGACCCTTGTCTCGCATCGGCGGATGAGGTTTTCGTACTTCATGTAGGTGGAACACCCCTCGCCGGAAACTGTCCCGTCAGGGTTGGCGTAAATCATCTTTCCGGTCACGTACCCGACCTTCGGATCGCTGAAGTTCTTCACCAGTTTTCGAAGGGCTTCTCTCTCATAAATGGAGTTGGCGTCTGAAAACACCAGGATTTCACCCGTGGCCTGGGGAACCGCGAAATTCAGGGCGGCGGTCTTGCCCGCCCTCGGTTCCTGCCGATAGAGCCGCACGCCCCGCTCCGAATATCGTCGCACCACCTCTTCCGTCCCGTCGGTAGAGCCATCGGAGATGACGAGGATTTCAACCTTGCCGGCGGGATAATCGAGGCCCAACTTATTTTCAAGGGTTTTGCCGATTTGTCCCGCCTCATTGTAAGCGGAAATCAGAATCGAAACCGAAGGTTCGATTGGGGCCTTTCGAACTTCTTTCGAGAATATTTTTGATAATAGAAAAATAAGCAGCGGATACCCGAGATAGACGTAGGCGATGACGGCGAGAAAGATCCAAAACAGATATCGAAGAATGTCCATAAGATAGAAACTCATTTAACCGCAAAGGAGGCGCAAAGAAGACCGGAGGCCTGTCAGAATGTAGACCCACCTGAAGCTCCGTCCGCCGTAGGCGGAGAGCGAGGGTGGGGTAACGGTCAAAAAAAGGTCAGAGCCCCGCTTGCGGGGCCCCGAGGGCATATTAAATGATTCTGTCGCCGCTCCGCGGCTTTGGCTATTCATTACATTCCTACCCCGCCCTCGCCCCGCAAAAGGAAAAAGCGCGGGGCTCAGACGGGGCTACATTCTGGCGGCCCTCCGGGCCCAATAGGACTCTCCGGGCCTAATAGGACTCCCTCCGGGCCCAATAGGACTCTCTTTCACTTTCTGCCCTCACCCACCCTCGCGCCGCAAGGAACGCGGAGCATCCCCCCATGGCGGATCCTCAATAGGAAAAACCGCGGGGCTCAGACGGGGCTACATTCTGGCGGCCCTCCGGGCCCAATAGGACTCTCTTTCACCTTCTGCCCTCACCCACCCTCGCTCTCCGCCTACGGCGGACGGATCTTCCCCCCATGGCGGATCCTCAAAAGGAAAAAGCGCGGGGCTCAGACGGGGCTACATTCTGGCGGCCCTCCGGGCCTGCATCTTGAACTCCTGGCTCGAAAATCGGTGAATGAAAATTCCGAAGCTTCCCGACGGGCCTTTTAGCAGAGGTATGAGTCATCATCAATTCCATGGCTCGCGTCGTTCTTTCGATTATCTTCAATAGGCCGTGCCGGATGATTCAATCAATCCTTTTTCCCTTAACACCTCTCGCACCGGCCCGAATTGAAATTCCTCAAGCAGACGGGTCAACCGGTCTTCAGTCTTGTCCAGATTCCTATAATGCCGGAAACTTGACAGCAGGCCGGCTTGAATGCGGGGCTGATCGGGATCCACTTCCCACGGATGGAGGTAGACGATGGCGGGCTGGTGCTCCTTGAGATTGAGCCGCCTGATTCCCCAACGCGTAATCGCGTAGGGAAAGATACGGAAATACCCACCGCCTGCGATCGGGACGTTCTGGCCGGCGAACCGGAGGGTCGACAGCGGGACCTCGACCAAGCCCTTCCCGAACTGCCCGTCCAGTTCATGGCAGAAACGTGGAGAGTCTGAGATCCCGTAGCGGTCATGGTGGATCGGGAAAATGCTCGAGTCATATACAAATCCCTCTTCCCTTAAGACCTCGAGCGCCCAGCCGCTCTCTTTGGTGATGGAATAGCTTGCCGCGCGGTAACCCTGGATGGATTGACCGATGAGCTGCTCAAGAATCCCCTTGCATCGCCGTGTCTCATCGCGGAACTGTACCGGTGTTTGGTCGTAAACGAGCCGGTGGGAATAACCGTGCGATGCCACCTCGTGTCCCCGCTCGTGAATCTCGCGGACCAGCGGGGAATTTTGCTCGGCAACCCATCCCAGCACAAAAAAAGTGGCCTTCGTGTGGTGACGGTCCAGCAGATCCAGCAGCCGATGGGTGTTGAGCTCCACCCGGCTCGCATATCGTCCCCAGTTTTCGAAGCCCACGAGCGGTTCGAAATTCGACACCTGGTAGTAGTCTTCAACATCGATGGTCAGCGCATTCAACATGGATTTAGCCGGCAGTTCGAAAGCGATTGATCTGGGCCTTTGGAGCACCCCGATTCATCAGGTTCTGTTTCTGAATATTCACGGTTCCTCATACGAACTATCTTCGTCGGCCTCGAAAACCGTTGAAACGGTTGAAAGCCATTCTCTTCCTCTTCCTAGCCACCCCGGTTCATCGGGGTGTTGGCCGTTTCCTCTGTCCCTTCAATCTAACCGATTCATCGGTTTCTGGTTCACTGCCGCCCGGTTCTTCAAAGGGATTCTATTCCATTCGCCTCGAAAACCGTTGAAACGGTTGAAAGGCATTCTTGTCCACTTCCTGACACCCCGATAAATCGGGGTGCTGTCCAAATTCGAACCCATCGAATCTGTCGCAGATCCATTGATCCCGTAGATCAACCGGGCAAGTTGCAAATTGAAACCGGTTGAACATGATCTGGATCTTTCGAGCACACCGAATCGCCGGGGTGCTGACCCTCCACCTTGCTCCTGCAATGAAACAGGTTGAGTGCAACAAGAGCCATTGACATGGTTCAAGCCTCGGAAGCTGCCAGCGAGGTACCCTTGTCAAACATACGGCCTCCGTATCTTTCATCATACATGAATTTCAGAGGGACCGTCTGCCGACCCTGGCTTGAGGTTTCTTGAATTCTCTGGGAGTAAGGGGCGGAGTTCGTCAAATACCTGCGGCGCCCATTGTCGACGCCGGCGGTTGAGGAAACGCTTGAATTCAACCGTCAAACCTGTCAAACGACGTGTGCAATTCCTGGAGGACTTCTTTCTCAAGACCAATTCAAGATGACCATTTCGCAATCCCTCTCTAAGATCCCTTCCGGACCAGCACCGTTTTCACGGTCTCAAACACGATCACGAAGTCGAGCAGCCAGGACATGTGTTTGATGTAGAAGAGGTCGTACTGAAGCTTTTCGACGGCGTCCCGCACCGAGCTTCCATAGCGATAATTGATCTGGGCCCAGCCGGTCACGCCGGGTTTGACGGAGTGCCGGAGGTGGTAAAAGGGGATCAACGCAGCCAGCTCTTTGATGAAGCAGGGGCGTTCCGGACGCGGTCCAACCAGGCTCATGTCACCGCAGAGGACATTCCAGAGTTGCGGCAGCTCGTCCATCCGGGTTCGCCGCAGGATCTTCCCCACCCGCGTCACGCGATCGTCGTTGGCAGCGGCCCACACCGGACCGGATTCCTGCTCCGCCTTGTCGCGCATCGAACGGAATTTCCACAGGGTGAAGACCTTGTCATCCTGCCCCACCCGTTCCTGACCAAAGAAGATCGGACCCTTTGAATCCAGCCTGATCAGCGCCATGAACAGCAGGATCACCGGGCTGAACACCAGGAGGAGCAATGTGGAGAGGACCACTGAAAGGATCCGCTTATGGACCAGCATGCTCCGGGAGGCGCTGAAGCCGGCGTTAAAGATCATCCAGCTCGGTTTGAGATTTTCGAGCGCAATCTTCCCCGTCACCTTCTCGTATACCGCCGTAGCCTCCTCGATCCCCACTCCCCGCATTTTCATGGAGAGCAGCTCGTGAATGGGGAGCTTCCCGCGGCGGTCTTCCAGTTCCACAACAATCTGATCCACACCGTAGTCGTTGACAACCTTAGGGAGATCGGCCGAGGCGCCGACCACCTTGGGATTCACCACCGAAACATTCAGAAGCGCGGGATCGTCATCGACAAAGCCACAGATCTTCATTCCCATCTCCGGGTGTCGAAGGATCTCGGAGACCAACTCCCGGGCCAGCCGTCCGGTTCCAATCACCAGGAGATTGGTGTGCGGCGCGCGGACGTCAAAGTAGAAACGCAGCAGAATATGCCAAAGCGTCAGGAATACCGAGCCCAGAAGAAGGCTCAAGGCGAAGACGCTCGGCTCCAGGATGGAGGAGGGAAAACTATAGTAGAGGATGCTGAGCACGACGACGGCCGCGAAGAGCGCCTGGGCCAAGCGCCCGAAGAAGTGGGCGCTGGTATAGGTCTTGCGGAAATCGTAGACGTCTCTCAGATGCAGGCAGTACTGGAAGACCAGGCCAAACACGACGGCCTTGAGAAAGGGGTAGTCAAACTCGCGGAAGGAATAATGCTCTTGAAGCAGGCGGATCTCGATGGCGCCCAGGACACAGCACACCAATCCCATGTGCTCAATGGCGATGGTTCCAAACTTTCGAAACGCGAGGTACTGTCGAAATACGTGCCACATTGGATTACTTCTTCCGTCGCATGTGATGGTGATGGTAATAATAGTAATAGGTCGACGTTCTGATATGGCGCACGCGATTGAGAACGACGCCGCAGATCTTCTCCCGACCGATCGCTTCGATGGCGCTTTTAATGAGCTTAGCGGGCGTTGAATTGGCGTGAACGACCAGCAACGCCGCATCACAGTGAGGCGCCAGGATGCTGGTGTCCGAGAGCGGAAGCACCGGCGGGGAATCAATGATCACCCAATTGAAGAGTTTGGCAGCCGTCTTCAGCGCCAGTTCAAGATGGCGGGAGCTGAGTAACTCAGCCGGGTTCCGGGGAACCGGACCGGCAGGCAGGAAAAACAGCTCCTCTTCCGCACACGGCAAAACCGCTTCCTCAAGACTCAACTCACCGCGCAACACGCGGCTCAAACCATCAAACCGATCTTCTTCGGTCAGCCCCAGGGTCCGGGAAACATCCGGCTTGCGAAGATCGGCGTCGATCAGCAGCACGCGCTTCCCCGGTTCCTGCGCCAGGATGACCGCGAGACCGCATGAGACCAGGGTCTTCCCTTCGTTGGGCACGGTACTGCTGATGAGGAGCGTCTTGAGGCCCTTCTCCTTCTGCATGGCGGAAAGCTTCGTCCGGAGTAATCGGTATTGTTCCCCCACAATGGTGTGAGGATCGAGGATGGTCTTCACCCGATGGTCCGCGGTGTCCAGATTGAAGACCGGATCCGTATTCAACGGCCTCTGTACCGCGGTGAAATGATTTTCCACGCGGATCTCCGCTGTGTTGGGTGTCCTTAACTCCATCCGACGAGGGTTCAACTCGGCCGGATCGTTTAACCCTAATGGGAGGGCCTCCCGGCCTTCTTTTCTCGCCTCTCTCAATCCCTTCAGTATCTCTGACATTTCAGATGCTCACCTAAGCTGAATTTTATTCTGGCCCCAGTGCCAAAACCCTCAGCAGAAATTCACTCGAGGCCCATACCCTCGGACGCTAAGCACGCTTGGCCATCCGGCCGCCCCGCTGCGCTGCCCTGGTCGCCGCCCGGTCGTCTTCTCTTATTTCGGGGAGTGAGATCAAAACCGGCAGCTTCAACTGGGCTCCCGCGATATCTTCATCGCCCAAAGTCGGGTCAAGAAACTCGATGCCGACAACCAATCCCAGTCCACAAACGACGCCCGCGAACAACCCCATCAACGCCACCTGGCGTCGGTTGGGCTTTACCGGGGTTTCCGGGAGGTTTGCTTCTTCCAGCACCTTGAACACTTCGTTCTTATTGCTCTTTTCCAGATTCGCCGAGACCTGAGCATTGAACTTCTTGTCCTGTAAACTCTTATAATGTTCCTTGGCGGCCTCATAGTCGCGGTTGATCGAGAGCAGTTCCTGTTCGATGCGCGGCGAAAGATTCAGCCGATCCTGGTAGATTCGGATCTGTTGCAGGATGTCCCCGTGTTCCTTTTGGCGGGCAGCAACATCCCTTTTGAGGATGGCCAACTGAGACTTGACCGCCGAGGTATCGCTGTCTGCTCCCGCTGAAGCGGCTGTGGTCGTGCTTCCCTGCGTGGAGTCGCCCTCCGTCTCCACCGGCGCGGGAAGCCGACTCAGCTGTTGCTCCAGATCCTGGACCTCACGCCGGAGCCGGACAACGTCGGGGAACTTGTCGGTATACTTGAGGGACAAGTCCGCCAGGTCTTTCCGTTTCAATTCCAACTGCGCCAGCAGACCGGCCCGGGAACCGGAAGAAACCGTTCCTGATCCGTTCTTCCCGCTGACCTTCGAGATCACCTCTTGAGAAAACGAATCCATGCGTTTCACATCCACCAGACGTTGTTCAAGGATTAACTGCTGGTCCTGGGCCCGCTGAATCGCACTCTCGTTGGCAATGAGCTGGTTGTGCAGCCCGTTCAGGGCCGCCAGGTTGGCACTGTTCTGTTCCGGAAGCGCCCCCAGGTTTTGGGTCTTAAAGATCTTTAATCTTGTTTCCTGGACCGCCAGATCCCTTTCGGTTTGGCGAAGCTGGTCATCAAGGAACTGGTCGGTTACGATCGCCTGTTCCTCGCGGGAGGAGGTCCTCGTCCGCATCATATCGTTCGCCAGACGCCGGGTCACATCGCGGGCCAGGGTCGGACGCCGCGCATAATATGCCACTGTAAAGGTATTGACGGAGCCCAGCCGGATCTCAATTTGCCCCCGCATCCATGCCAAAGCCTGGTCCATCGTGACAGTGGGTTCCTGCCCGTAGCCAAAAAGTTTGAAGTCTTTGATGATCGATTCCAGCAGGCTCCGGCTATGAATCTCCTGAGAGATCACCGCCAGCCGGTCTTCGGGCCGGCTGGTATCGGTCGGCTTGACATAGCCCTCCGAGATGCCCTGGGCCTGGACCAGGATCGTAGTTTCTGACCTATAGATGGCGGGCATGCGAAGGGCGTAGATCACGCCCGCCCCTGTAATGACAACGGCGGTAATGATGGCATACCACTTCCGCCTCCAGAACATGTTGACGTAGTCTTCAATCCGAAAACTGGAAAAATCCTTCATCGCAGGAGCTCATCCCTTTTCAGAACATACACCACACTGATTTAGAATTCTTAATCCAGCGTTACCGGCGGAGCAACGGTGGCAAGCGATACTCGAAACCGAAATTAATCAAATGGCGGCTAAGACTCGGTGGCCCAAGCGCGAGCGCCAACGAACTGCCGGTCTGCTTGATATAGGAATAGTTCATCGTAAACGACATGTTGGGCCTCACCTTATAGATCAACCTCGGCCCTACTTGGAGACCGTTGAGAGTATCGGCAGTTGCGGCAAATGCATGGCTCCAAAAATACAGCCCTCCCGCTCCAACGACAAAGCGTCCAGCGAATGCGCGGGAGATGTCGAAACCAACCGATTGACTGGACAGGGGAGCGGCCAGGCCGGAATAATTTTGAACACTCCGCTCGTATTGCGTCGTAAAGGTGACCGACCGGGCGCTCCTTCTTACCCCACCGCGCACATAAAAATCGACGCGACTCAGCCCGAGGTTTGTCGTCATCTCCGGACCACCGGATGCAAAGACGGAAAAGGAGGGTCGCACATCATACGTGAATCCAATCCCGGTCCGGTGCGTCGAAAGGGATGAGAATGTGTTGTTGAAGCGGGAGTAGAGAAGATTATACTCAGTTGAAAACGCAAATTTCGGCGTCAGCCGATGATTCAATTCAAAGCCTGCGGTGTAGCCGTCGGAATCCTGAGTGGGGAGATCAGGGTATCGGATCGGGCTATAGGTCCCTGAAAGACGGATACTCGTCTGGCCGCTTAACAAGTAGGTCCAGCTTCCTTCAAACATATTTCTAAACACCGGCTTGTTGTTAAAGAGGACCACTGCGGGAGGCACTCCGGATCCGGTACCGGGCAGAAGCGCCTGGCCCCCTGCAACCTGAATGTCAAGCGGGAAATAAGACATTCGATCCGCCACAGAAAAAACACTCCTCGTGGACGGCTGATAACGGAATTCGATCCCCCCGTTGTGCATCGCGCTGTTCAGCTGAGTGAACTTGTTGAAGAAGCGGTACCCACCGGCATAATCAAAGGTGAGTTGGACCGTGGGTTTTTCAAGGTTTGCAAAGAACCTTGGATAGAGCAAGGTGTAGCTCCCCCCCTGCCTGTCGTTGATGGTCCCGAAGACATCACTGTCGTAAACCTCGGATATCCCAAAGGACAGCGTCGCGTTGTTTCTCACCTCCGAGAACATTCCAAGCCGGTCTTTTCGCTTGGCCTCGTCGGCTTCCTTTTTTGCTTTCTGCTTCGCATCCTGGTCTTCTTTTTCCTGGTCGACCGTCGCAGTCCCGGACGGCTGGCTCTCCTGGGCCCACGCGAATCCGGAGCATGCCACAATCAAGATGAGGAAGCTGGTGATTCTCTGGAAAAAAGCTGTCTTCATGACTTCTACCCTCCAAGCCATCCCTCGGGACAGCCAAGCGTTTGCAATCATTCCTTACAAAAAGTCATGGGCCTAGGGAACAATCACGACATCGCCGTTCTTCAAGACGATGTTTTGTTCAGGATTCTTTCCCTTGATGTAATCCCTGTAATTAAACCGGAACTGAAGCTGCTGGCTATTTTCGTTCCGCAGAACTCGAATCCCTTTGGTTTTTGCGTACTCCTTGAATCCGCCGGCGCGCCCGATCAACTCGACCACCGTCATCGGTGAGCCGAACGGGTATACACCGGTTCTGGTCACTTCGCCCATGATGGTGACCGACTGGCTCTTGATCTCCTTGACCATCACGGTCACGACCGGCGAAGCGATGAAATCCTTTAATTTCTCTGCAATCCGGTCCTGCAGCTGCCTTGTCGTCAATCCGCTCGCCTGAACCTCGTTGATCAGCGGAAGCGAAATCCTGCCATCGGGCCGGACCACCACCGTGGTCGAAAGTTCGGCTTCTTTCCACACATTAATGACCAATGTATCTTCCGGGCCGATGACGAAATCCTGGCCCGGCTCCGTTGCCTGGCCCGATCCCGGGACTGCCTGGGCCGGTGTCGAAGCGTCGGTCTTGCCCTTCGTCTTGTTGTCCTTTTCCTTTTTAGCCGCGGCCGACGTCCCGCCGGTCAATATTAGGAATAGAATCAACCCCCAAAGAATGCGCTTCACTCACGGCCTCCACTTGCAAAATACACATCTACCCTGTGACGCGACCCAGGAACACCACTGGCACACCACTTCCATGGGTTTGGACAAGCTGGTTTAATGGGACGGAAAAAAACAGATCTTAATCGCTCCCCAGGTTGCGATCAGACCCCAGTTGAACACACAACAAAAAGCCCGGTTCTGCACTCAGATGCGGACCCAGCCAGCTCAAGATGCGTGAGTTCATAGTTCTGCCGCTACCCCTCAGACATCCCCAAAACCCATTCGCAATTAACAAGCCTCCAAAGAACGGACAGCGATTCGAGTCCCCGATCTCGTGAGCCAAACCTCCGGACTTCGGACTCCCTGCCGATCTTGTCCGGGTTTCCCAGTCACGGTGAACCTCCAAGGTGCTGCTACTGCTCTTGTGGGAGTCGACCGGGTTTTGTCATCTTCCCCTGAAAGTATTTCAATGTGAATTATTACCCCAACAATGTGTCAAAATCTTTACAATCGACACAACTCCCTTCGGGTTCATTTACTGGTTTGATTTGGCTCTCTTTACATGATGCTTCGATCGCTCTCAGAGCGAATGTGGCTGGTTAAACGCTTCTATATTATTCCCCATTCGCCCCCCTTTGTCAATCTATACACAGTCAAGGGTCTCCAAGGGCCATCCAAATGAACTTCTGGCCGCCTCAATGTACAGGGCGCCCTCCCGGCTCACCCGGTCCAGGCGGCGATATGGCTTTTAAAAAGAATTGGATACAGGCTGTTTCAGGGAGAATCGCCTCCTTTGACGAAGCTGCTTGCAGGCGTCCAACGGTGCAAAGGAACTGTGGCATGATTCCCTGGGTCCCGGTGTTCAAATGGAGAGGATCTCTCACCGGCCGCTAAAGCCCCGCGGGACACAGACCCAATGGGGTACAGGCGTCATAGTGTGATTATCGACACTGCCCTCCTAGAAGCAGTAAGGAGGTTGTTATTGCTGAAGCAGGGTCCTCATACCCAGCTGCTTTTTCGCAACGCCGCATTCGCTGATGTTTTGGACACCATTCCCCACCTTATAGACATCGAAAAAGAGAAATGGTTTACTGTTTGAAACGGCAGAATCACTACACGGTAATAGGTCTCGTGGCAACTCAGCCTTCGAAAAATCCTCCAGGCGGAAGATGCATCAATTCATTATATTGAGAAATTATTCACACGTCTGTTCAATACCGGACACATTTCGAATTGGGGCTCCAAGCATCAACAAACACAAGGAGGCTGACCCGTCCGGCCCCTTTGCGCGACCGGAGATTTGGCACCGGGAGTATTGGCAGTGAGGGTTCTCATGAGAAGAAACCGATGAATCGGTTGGTGCAGGGGGAATCGGGACGGCCAACACCCCGATGAATCGGGGTGCTGTGAAGAGGCAGGGCCTGGGTGGTCCCGGTGGTCCGTTGTGTCGCGTTCTCTATATTTGCGAATTTTGAATTTAGTTGGATTGAATTCTCAACCGGAGAGCGATGCGGTGAGGTCCTGTTGCCCTGCAAGCGCACCCTTCAACAGCCCAGGGCATAGCCCTGGGAGTGATCGCCATTGCATTTTTTGTCTTGCCCTGTAAGGGCAATCTGGGGATCACGGCATGGCGGAACCGAAAATTTTGCGAAAACCCGCCACGGCGGGTTCGTGAGGGGGGCGTGGTCCTCACCCAGGGCGTTGCCCTGGACCCTTGAAGGCGGCCCTTTCAGGGCAGGAGAACACCCACATCCTTTCGCAAGAAGCTCAATTCCCGAACAACTCGCTTATAAAGACCTTCAACAGATTGCAACCGTCTCTGCGCCTTTCGAAAAGACAAAATCAAACCCATTGAACAACGAAGGGCTCTCAACAGAAAAACCGATAAATCGGTTGGCACACGAGGAATGAGAATGGTTATCACCCCGATAAATCGGGGTGCTTTGAACCCGTGAAGCTCTCTTTTTGATCGGAGCTGAGTTAAAATCCACACTGGAGGGGAATCCATCCAATTCCTGTTGCCCTGCAAAGGCACCCTTCAAACACCCAAAGTGTCCGCCGCAGGCGGAGAATCGAGAGCAACATCACATCATCAACCGTGGCACAGGTGAAAAGGGTATGAGGAGAAAAATTCTTATGGCATCCCTAGGTCTTGGACTTCTGCTGTTGATCGTCGCCTTTGTGATCTTCCCGACGCAAAGAGGCGCTCCAAAAGTCGAGCCGCTTGAAACCGTAAAACTGCCTGGACCCAAGTTCGACGGCAAGCTCCCGGTCGAAGGCGCATTGCAAAAAAGGCGCTCCATCCGGGAGTATCGGGAAGATCCCTTGACCCTCGAAGAAATCTCCCAACTGCTCTGGGCGTGCCAGGGAGTGACCGCCCCGGAGGGACGGCGAACAGCGCCGTCCGCGGGGGCCCTTTATCCGCTGGAGATCTCCCTGGTGGTGGGACGCGTGGAGGGCCTTCAAAAGGGGATATACAAATACCGCCCCCGGCCGCACGAACTGGCCAAAATGGCGAATGAGGACCAGAGGGCTCCTCTGGCCTCGGCGGCGCTTAATCAGGAATTTGTTCGGAATGGTGCTGTCGTGCTGGTCATTGCCGCGGTTTATGATCGAACCGCCAAACAATATGGGTCGCGGGGGGCCAGATATGTGCACATGGAAGCGGGAGCGGCCGCCGAGAATGTTTGCATTCAGGCCGTTTCCCTGGGGCTGGGTACGGTGACGGTTGCGGCCTTCAATGACCGCGAAGTAAAACGAACGCTGGGCCTTCCCTCCGACGAAGAGCCGCTTTACCTGATGCCCATCGGCAGGACCAAGTAGGCATTGCCGTTTTCCAGCAGCGGAGCGCGTCCAAAGGGTAACGATATAACCGGAGCCATCCGCCGCCGGAAGTCAGAAGCCGGAAGCCGGAAGCCGGAGGCCGGAAGCCGGAAGCCGGAAGCAGGAGGCCAGAGGCCGGAAGCCGGAAGCCGGAAGCCGGAGGCCGGAAGCCGGAGGCCGGAAGCCGGAAGCCAGAGGCCGGAAGTCAGAAGTCGAAAGTCGGAAGTCGGAGGTCGGAAGCCGGAAGCCAGAGGCCGGAAGCCGGAAGTCAGAAGTCGAAAGTCAGAGGTCGGAAGCAGGAAGCCAGAGGTCGGAGATCAGAAGCAGGAAGCCAGAGGTCGGAGATCAAAAGTCGGAAGTCAGAGGTCGGAAGCGGGAAGCCGGAAGCCAGAGGCCGGAGGCCGGAAGTCAGAGGTCGGAGATCAGAGGTCGGAGATCAGAGGTCGGAAGGCAGAGGTCGGAAGCCGGAAACCGGAAACCGGAATTCAGAGGTCGGAAGGCAGAGGCCACAAGTCAGAAGAGAGACATCAGAAGTCGGAAGTCAGAGGTCAGAAGGAAGGCACGCCCTCTGTGGTGGAATCTTCGAACCCAAGGTTCTCACATCCGACTTCCGACTTCTGACCTCTGACTTCGATATCCAGAACAAGAATTCTTCGACTGAGCCACAGACAGCCCTATTTCAAATATTTTCGGTTAGTCTTTCTGCTGGATTATGAAAACAAGTGCATCCACACCGGGCCGGACAATGCCATCCGGACGACATCCCGGCGCTTGTGATCGATGAGAGCGTCCTCGAGGAAAACCCCCTCCAATTCAAATCCAAACTTGCTGTTGAGGCCGATATTGCGAACGTTGAAGTCCATCGAGTGGATGTAAACCTTTTCAAACTTCCGGATGACGAACACGTAATAGAGGAACAGGAACGTGGCACGCTTGCCGATGCCTTTGCCATGCATTCTGGGATCGCCCACCAGTTTCCTCATTTCAAGCTTGGCCGACTCGGTGTCCAGGTTTTCGCCGCCGATGATGCCGGCCACGTCCTGGTGATAAGAGATTGAGAAGTATTCCCGACTCGAATCCTTAAAATACCGCCCCAACCGTCTCTCAGAATCCGGAAAACAGGGATAGAAGCTCTCCCGGATTGCTGAACCCTGCAGCCAGCTTGCAATCTGGGGGACCAAGCCCGGACTCATGGGGGCGATGCTCACCTCCTGCATCGTCAGGCGATTTGCCGAGGTCCATTCATCCTGCACATCTTTGATGGTAAAGAGCCGGTTGTAATATTCCCCTTCTCTGTTGGCAGGAACATGCTCCTGCTGCACGTTGTCCAGCAGATGTTCTGCGACAGTGAGGATCTGGGCTTTATTGACGCCGTAGTTGGTCAGCTCTTTGTAGAAACTTCGAGCGATGAGCTTTAGCATTTGCTCGCGAGGCTGGCGCATCGCGGTCGAGGGCTCTTCAGCTATGGTCATGGGTCTTCTCTTGTCGTGAAGGGTTTGATTGAACGTCATGCCACACGAAGGTGGCAGGGTATGCTAGATCCGCGAAATCGCAGATGCAAGGGGAGAATTCAAGACAAAAGATTATAGATGAAGATCAACGAGAGTGAGGCTCGCCCTCCTGGATGCTTTGGTAGCCGGGATGCTCCGCTCTTTGGAGCATCCCGGAAAGCCCGAAATTGGTTCCCTCTCCCGGACTAAGCCAAAAGCCCGCGATTCGCCACGGAACAGCGAATCCCGGCTACCCAAGCGGACCTCATCGAGAACTTCGCTCCAGCATCGCACAACGTTCATCGTGTCACGGTCAAATTCGCATTGATCGTCGTGCCCCGGGTTGCCGAAATCCTGACCGTGTTCGTTGAGGTCACGGTTCTCGTGGTCACCGAAAAGGTGGCGCTGGTGGCGCCGGCCGCCACTGTGACGCTGGCCGGCACCGTGGCCACCGAGGTTCGATTGCTGGCCAGCGTGACCACCGCCCCACCCGCTGGCGCCGGCCCGTTGATGGTGACCGTCCCCGTGGATGGATTGCCTCCTCTCACGCTCGTCGGATTGAGCGTGAGGGTGGAAATGGCTGGCGTCCTGACCGTCAACGTTGCTTGCCGGGTGACACCGCTGTAAATGGCGGAGAGCGTCACGGAGGCGTTGCTGGCCACCGGGCTTGTGGTCACGGTGAAGGTGGCCGTGGTGGCGTTGGCCGCCACCGTCACGCTTGCCGGCACCTGCGCTGCCGCCGTGTTGTTGCTGGACAACGTGATCACCGCTCCACCGGCCGGGGCCCGTCCGCTCAATGTCACCGTCCCGGTGGAGGGGGTTCTTCCCACCAGGGATGTAGGATTCAGGTTGACCGAATTCAGGACCGCGGCCGTCACCGTCAAGCCGGCAGTCCTCGTGACCCCGCTGTAAATCGCGGAGATCGTCAGTGCCGTGTTACTCGCCACCGGACTCGTGGTCACCGTGAAGGTGGCCGTGGTCGCGTTCGCTGCTACCGTCACGGTCGCCGGCACCTGCGCCGCCACCGTGTTGGTGCTGGACAAGGTCACCACGGCGCCCCCTGCCGGGGCCCGCCCGCTCAGGGTCACCGTTCCTGTCGACGAGTTTCCACCGAGCACCGAGGTGGGATTCAGGCTGACGGAATTCAGGACCGCGGCCGTCACCGTCAAGCCGGCATTCTGCGTGACGCCATTGTAGATCCCTGAGATGGTCGGCGCGGTGTTGCTCACCACCGGACTCGTAGTGACAGTGAAGGTGGCCGTGGTCGCGTTCGCTGCTACCGTCACGGTGGCCGGCACCTGCGCCGCCGCTGTGTTGGTGCTGGACAAGGTCACCACAGCGCCCCCTGTCGGCGCCGGGCCGCTCAGGGTCACCGTTCCTGTCGAAGAATTCCCACCCAGCACCGAGGCGGGATTCAGGCTGACGGAACTGAGCGCTGCGGCCGTAACGGTCACGGTCAGGCCGGCATTCTGGGTCGTACCATTGTAAGTCCCCCCGATGGTCACCGAAGTATTACTTGCCACCGGGCTCGTGGTCACCGTGAAGGTGGCCGTGGTGGCGTTGGCTACCACCGTCACGCTGGCCGGGACCTGGGCTGCCGCTGTGTTCGAGCTGGACAGTGTCACCACGGCGCCGCCTGCCGGCGCCGGTCCGTTCAGGGTCACCGTTCCCGTCGAAGAATTTCCACCCAGCACCGAGGTGGGATTCAGGGTCACAGAACTCACCCCCAGAGGCGTCACCGTAATCGACACCGTCGCGGTGTTCGACAATACGCCTGCGGAACTCGCCTGGTACGTGAAACTGTCGGCGCCGCTGAAACTGGCGACGGGAGTATAGATGAACGAGCCGTCCGACTGCAGGGTGAGTGTCCCGTGCGCCGGCTGACTGACCACAGCGGCCGTCAACCCCGAGCCCGTGTCATTCGCCAACACCCCCGGAGCCGCGGTATTCAGTACGCCCCCTTGAACTACGCTGTAAGTGTCGTTCTGCGCCAGAACAACCGCGCTCGCTTTCACTGTTACATTAACCGAGTCGGGTATGCTCCTCAACGCGCCGTCACTCACCACAAGCTGGAAACTTAAGATTGCATCCTGCGTCAAACCCGAGGGAGCGGTAAAGGTTGGACGGGCACTGTTGGGATTTGACAATTGGACTGGAGTCCCTCCAAATTGGATCCATTGAAAAAGTAAAGGATCAACGTCGGGGTCAAAACTTCCCGACCCATTCAGTTGAACCGCCGCTCCCTGCCCAACCTGTTGATCGGACCCTGCATTGGGTACCGGAGGATGGTTCGCCCCGACCAGATTCTCAGACCAGAAAAACTCATCTTTATGAACGAATCGGGTCAAGAAAGGATCGGTTCCTCCATGGATGTAAACTGCGAGGTATTTGGGATTGACATTGGTGTCCGTTGATTGCATCACTAATGGGACGTCGATACTTTCCCGGTCGCTCCAAGGACGGGACGGATCAGCATAGTACCCGTCCGGGATTACCGTGAAATAGGACGTCGGGTCAAGAGGGAGCGGCCAATTTGCAAATGTATTATCACTAATCCAGACGATGGACTTGTGGACGGTGGGGGTATAACTGGGGTCACTGCTGTGAACAGATTGTACAGCGAGTTTCAGGAACTCATGGGTTCTGGAATGATCCGGGTGAGCATCGTATTCAGAAACGGTGAAGATGTGATCCGGCCTGAAATTAGAGATTAGATCTGCAAGATCCTGGACAACATTAAATTTATTGTATGCGGCAGGGGAACCGAACCGGTAAGTATGATAGTCGGTCCGTCCTAACCCGCGATCCCCATAGGTCACCGACTGAGCACACCCTGTTGTCAATGTGTCGGTTTGATTCGGGTAGTCATCAAAAACCGTGGTCAGATACCCATCAGGATATCCAAGAAACATCATGCTATCTTCGTTGACTCCCAGAATTGCCTGTGCCGCTACGGCGGCATCTTGCCTCCTTAGCCCCTGATCGGTACTGCAAATAGCGGTGCCCCCAAAATCACCGTTGGTCATGAAGACTACTCTGACAGCGTCTCCCCGGGCCACTGCTTGATAAGTGATTCCGGAAGCAATGAGGATGTCATCGTCCGGATGAGGCGCGATTACAAGAATCTTGTTACTGGCCCCCAGAGGTGTCACCGTGATCGACACCGTCGCGGTGTTCGACAATACCCCTGCGGAGCTCGCCTGGTAGGTGAAACTGTCGGACCCGCTGAAACTCACTACGGGCGTATAGATGAACGAGCCGTCTGACTGCAGACTGAGCGTCCCATGTGCCGGCGGAGTGACTTGCACCGCCGTCAAACCAGGACCCGTGTCGTTCGCCAACACTCCCGGAGCCGCCACATTTAGAACGCCCCCTTGAACGACGCTGTACGTGTCGTCTTGCGCCACCAGTGTCAGTAATGTCACCGTGATCGAGACCGTCGCGGTGTTCGACAGCACGCCGGCGGAGCTCGCCTGGTAAGTGAAACTGTCGGCCCCGCTGAAACCCGCCGCCGGAGTATAGATGAACGAGCCGTTTGATTGCAGACTGAGCGTCCCGTGCGTTGGCTGACTCACCACCACCGCCGTCAATCCCGCGCCGCTGTCATTCGCCAACACCCCGGGAGCAGTCATGTTCAGCACGCCCCCTTGGACTACGCTGTACGTGTCGTTCTGTGCCACTGGCGTCAGAGGCGTCACGGTGATCGACACCGTCGCGGTGTTCGACAGCACACCGGCGGAGCTCGCCTGGTAGGTGAAACTGTCGGCCCCGCTGTAACTGGCCACGGGCGTGTACACGAACGAACCGTTCGATTGCAGACTGAGCGTCCCGTGCGCCGGCTGACTCACCACCACCGCCGTCAATCCCGTGCCCGTGTCATTCGCCAACACCCCCGGCGCCGACGTGTTTAGCACGCTGCCCTGGGCCACGCTGTAAGTATCGTTCTGTGCTATCGGCGCCGACGTTGCCCCCAGCACCCAAACGTTATCGATATTCAGCACCGTGGGTGTGCTCACCCCCCACGACGACATATCCAGGGCCACCCCTCCGCTCGTGTAGGCCGCCCGCGAGTCGAATCCATTGTCCGTCACATCAACCACCTGTACTCCATCGTAACTGACTCGAATCCGGCTGCCCTGGAACGACAGCACAAGCGTGTGACCGCTCGTCCCCACGCCGGGCAAACTGGCCTGCGCCATGGGCGTTCCGCCCCACGTCCCCCAACCCCAGAACTTCACCAGTTTCACCACCGACGATCCACCGGGCGAGCCTTCCGGATAAATCCATACGCCATAATGAGCGCCCGTGGTGGCATTCACCCGTCCCCCCATCCCTCCACCAAACGCCCCCGCCGAAAACTGGATCCGCCCCTGCACCGTGTAATCCGTCCACGTCCCATTGGTGTATGCGTACCCGTCGGTCCCGACTGGACTCGTTCCCGTCATCGCGCCGCCGGCCACATTCCAGGTCCCCTGCACCGTCACCCACAGCGGATCGGCACCGGACGGCCCCGAAAAATCATCGCTGAAGAGCACCGAACTTCCCGCCGGCAAGATCGTCAGCGTCGTGCTCGGGCTGGTTCCACCGTAACTGGCGGTAATCGCCACCTGCGTCACTGCCGCCACCGCGCTGGTGGTCACCGTGAAGGTGGCCGTGGTGGCATTGGCCGCCACCGTCACGCTCACCGGCACCTGCGCCGACGCCGTGTTGTTGCTGGACAGCGTCACAATCGCACCCCCCGCAGGCGCTACCGCACTCAACGTGACCGTCCC
>JAIQFV010000040.1 GCA_020073085.1 Terriglobia bacterium
GCACCTTCGGATTGTGCTTCTGCAGCACCTTCGTGATCGCCGAGGTCAACGTCGTCTTCCCGTGATCAATGTGCCCGATCGTCCCAATGTTCACGTGCGGCTTGGATCGATCAAATTTCTCCTTCGCCATGGCGGTCTCTCCTTAATGGATATCTGGCATCCTCAAAGTCTTAGGAATTCATTGGACCAAACCAAAATGCTTGCTGGGTCTAACTAACTGGATCGCATCAATAAAACTCAACTTTATGAAAACGTACTCTCTCGAGACTGGAAGATAGACCCAAATCCCCCCTTCAGCACCCAAGTTCATCGCAACGCTCGCTCGCTTATCCGAAATGTAGCAATGGATTGGGTTCCTTCTTGCCCGATCTCTGCCAAGAATCCCGCGCAGTTTCCTAAGACCAGATTCACTCAGGTAAATCGAGACGTCCAAACCAATGTCCATCACCTGCTCTCCGTGCGGCCGTCATCCAATATTTTCGAAATGGAATCCCGGATGTTTCGAGCAGCGACTGCATCCTGAGAATCTGCGTAATCCTCAGCATCTTCATAAGAAACTAGCAAAGCAAAATTTTGACCATTGACCTGAAAAAAAATGCGGAAAACGAAAAACCCAAGTGGATCGCGGCTAGGTTCCCAAATAACCCTAGAAACCTTACACTTACCACCGCGGCTCAAGATCTCCTCTTGAAGGAAAGCTACAACTTTATCAATGACCTTTCTAATGTAATTGCTGTGGTATCTCTCAGCCAAAACACTCCGCCGATACTCATCCAAAGGGACTCTTGCAACCTTTGCTCGGGCTACTTCCTCTTCACTGAGTATGGGCAACTCGCTCGCCGGTGCAGAATATGCGCGCTCGATCTCCTCGATGGACGCGCCCGATCCGAGAAGAAGCACATCATAATTTTTCGCCATAAATCTAATCCCTGGAGCCGCAGACCAGGATTGAACTGGTGACCTCGTCCTTACCAAGGACGCGCTCTACCGACTGAGCTACTGCGGCCCGATTACCGCCGATTCAACCGTCATCCAAATTCCCTGGACGCCCCGCGGGTCGTCTCTACTTCAAATCCTGGAGCGGGAGACGGGACTCGAACCCGCGACCAACAGCTTGGAAGGCTGTGACTCTACCAACTGAGTTACTCCCGCAATGCTTCACTGACTCCCAATCCCCGCCCCTCACTCCGCAATCCCGAATCCGAACTCCGCAATCCTAAGGCTGGTGGACAGGGGAGGATTCGAACCTCCGTAGCTCCAGAGAGCGGCAGATTTACAGTCTGCTGCCATTAACCACTCGGCCACCTGTCCCCTCGGTCCGAAAGTGCCGCTCCGACACAACAACTCTTTACCAATCGCTCGGACAAGAACAGACGTGGGGTGATGAGGTCCAAACAACTTGGGAATGGGTTCGACAAAAAAAGGTGATCAATCCCTGTGAGGGCTCTTAAGAAGTAAGGCACTCGATGCCACAAAACGTGCTTCTTCAAAAACCAAAGCGTAACGACCGTTACCGCCGCACGAGGAAAATAGTCAGCCGCCCACCCTTCGAAAAAAAATCGGCAGGGGCCTTTCAATCCATCACCCATCAAGCCAATGTGTCTGTCGCCCAAATCGCTCGCGAAAACTTGGAGCTGGCGAAGGGATTTGAACCCCCGACCCTCTGATTACAAATCAGATGCTCTACCAGCTGAGCTACGCCAGCAGTCAACTCCAACTCATCGCGAGCGCTCGACCACCCTGATCTTCGTCCGCCCCCCTACCGACACCTCTCCGTGGGTAGGGACAAAGCAAATAAATTACCATACACAAAGATTTCTTGTAAACAACAATTTTGGAGGATCATGCCTCCCTTACACAGCGGAAGCCGGGAGGGGACTCTGGCTCTTCTTCCCCCGCCGCTGTCG
The DNA here is from genome assembly GCA_020073085.1 of Terriglobia bacterium. Classification (NCBI taxonomy): domain Bacteria; kingdom Pseudomonadati; phylum Acidobacteriota; class Terriglobia; species Terriglobia bacterium. The sequence continues at coordinate 1,908 of JAIQFV010000040.1, forward strand.
CACGACCTCATACATCAGGATACCGGCAGCCACCGACACGTTCAGTGATGCGATGACCCCGGTCCGTTCGAGGGGCAACGACACCGTCCAATCACAGTGTTCCCGCACGAGGCGGCGTATCCCTTCGCCTTCGCTCCCAAGGACCAGGGCGACCGGCAGGGTGAGGTCCACGTCAGTCCATTCCATCTTCGCATCGGCTTCAACCCCGATGATCCAGATATTGGACTTTTTGAGCGCTTCCAGCGTTTGAACGAGATTGCCGGCGCGAACCACAGGCACCAGTTCCAGCGCCCCCGACGCGGCCTTCGCGACCGCGGGCGTGAGCCCCACTGCACGCCGTTCGGTGATGATGACGCCGTCTGCGCCCGCGCAGGCCGCGGTGCGGACCACGGCGCCCAGGTTGTGGGGGTCTTCGACCTGGTCCAGCACCACAAAAAAGGCGGGATCGCCCCTCGAGGCGAGCACGTCCTCCAGGGAGGCGTACTTTTTGGTCCCACAAACCGCCACCACACCCTGATGCGCTTTCGACTGTGCCAATCGGTCGAGTGCAAAATTCTTCTCAAACCTTAGCGCTACATCTTGATCCCGCGCCAGGCCGAGAATCTCCTGAAGGCGGGTTGACCGCATTCCCTGGGCCACGTGCAATCGCTCAACGGGACGGCTGCGGGAACGCAGCAGCGTCTCAACAGCATGAATTCCGTACACCACTTCCATGACTGTCCTGTGAAACCCTTTTCGCGGCGATTCACTCAAACAAAGCATGTTAACATATGGCGTGCTTCGAAAGAAATTCTCCAACATCGACTTGAAGGGGTTGCGGCGAATCTCGAATGGACTTCGTTGGTTTCCAACCCCCTCAGGGGGGCGTGAAAGAGGGCGCCTCCGCGTGACACGCTGTCTCGTCATGATCGGGATGCTCGTCTCTTGCCCATCCCACTTCCCCGCCTCCGACAAATTCCCTTTCTCGGGCCAGGAACGGCTCGAATACGTCGCCAAATGGGACCCTCCTGGATGGATGTTCTTCTTACCCGAAGTCACTGCCGGCAAACTTGTATTTAGTGTCAAGCAAAGGGAGGCTGAAAGCGGCAACCTCCTTCATCGCTTTCAAGGTTCTGCCATCTCGACGTCTTCGCTGCTCAAAGTAAACGACATTTTTGATTCCACCAGCCAGGGCATGGATCTGTGCACGCTCCGCATGTTCAAGCGGACTCACGAAGGAAAACGTCATCGGGAGGTTGAAGTCCAAATCGACAAGGAGAAGAAGACCGCGCGGGTCCTTGAAAAGGATATCTCCGTGGAACCCGCCAAGACCCTTCGGAACGAGACGATCAAGGACTTTCCGGTCTGTCCCACAGATCTGCTGGGGGCGCTTTATCGCGCCCGCCTATTCCCCCTCGAAACAGGCGGAGTCTATCGAATCCTCCTCACCGACAATGGCCGGACCCAGGAAGTCACGCTCAAACCGATTCGGAAGGAATATATCAAGAATGAGGCCGGCTTTTTTTCAACCCAAAAAGTTGAAGTGCAATCTTTCTTTGGCGGGCTGTTCAGGCAGAAGGGGTCGTTCTACATCTGGTTTACGGAGGACGAGCGCCATCTGCCGGTGAAGTTTGAAATGAAGGTGAAGGTAGGGAAAGTGTATGGAAACCTGGTGAAAGTTCAGGAGTAGCCCGTTTGGAGCGCAATTCGTCGTATGAACCGATTATTCGACATCAGGATTCAAAAGGACCGAGAGGAATTGGCCGCGTGTCTACCTGATATCGACGGAAAGCACTTTCAAATTACTCGAGATGTGTTTATCGACGCCCTCGAATGCGTCGCACATCATCTTCCCTCGATCATACCGCTGGAATACAGACACAGAGAATTTCGCATTCAAGGGAAGCTTCGACGGCTCCTTCGTGGGCGGTTGGGGCTTGAAAGAAAGCCCGGTGAACCGGGCTAATTCGTTGTACCTCTCAGCTACCCGCCGGTGAACCGGCGGGCTGTACATAATCAACTCCGATGAATCGGACTAGAGCTTCTCAATTTTCCTTGGCACTCTTCAAATACCACAGCTGTCTATGTGCGGAGACATATCGCTTGAAGCGGAGGGTAAATGGTGCAATGGCTTTGATAGAAGCGTACCCGGGAAGAGGAGATCATTCTGTTCATCCCGGCATTCTTCAATTGTCTTATTTCGTCAGCAGTTTAAACATCCATCCGCCATAAACGTCTGACCAGGCATGGGCAAGCATGCCGGGCCGCAGGTTCTTGCGCCAGGCGGCGAGCACTCCATACAGGACGCCGAGCCCGGTGATGACCACGACCTGTTTCGTCCCCTGATACGCGTGACCGATTCCGAAGACAACGGCCTGTGCCAGCACGGCCACCACGAGGCTGCCCGTCAACGCCTGAAACTGCTTCTGAAAGTAGCCCCGAAAAACGATCTCCTCACAGAAACCCGCCGATACCGACAAGACGCACCACAGCAGGATCTCCAGGGCCCCTTGAGGGAGAAGGGCGTCGATGGGTTTCGCATGACTCGCCCCCAGCACGTTGTGCATCAACTGGGCCGCCTCTTCCCAGACAAACCAGAAAGGCACGGCAATAACGAGGTCAACCAGGACGTCTTTCCAGCTTTTCCATCTTCCCCCGGCGAGTTCAAGGAGCCCAATCCTCTTCTGGTGGTGCAGCCCCGCCCAAACGTAGTAGACCAGGGCCCACTCGAGGACAATCATAAATACGTAGACCGAAGCCATGGCAGGATGCTCCGGCGTCGCGCTCGAGCCGGGGCCTGGCCGGTGTTGCATGTACGCCCCACCGGCGGCCAACCCCACCTGAATCAGAAGAAATATCAGCGTATGTCGCAAGGATGCGACCAGGGGACGGTCGCGCGTGGGGCGTGAAGGTTCAATGGCGTCGGTGGTCATGGGCTCTCCTTAACGTTTGGCTCGGGATTTTCCGCGTTGCCGATTTGCTGACTGTCGAATGGATCCACGGCCGGGGGAAGAGTGAACGGCCTTGCCTCCGGATGCTTTGGGAATTTGTACTGGAGCGTGTTTTTCTCTTTCCATGCGTGCACGCACTCTCCGGATGGACTCATCACACGATTTCACGTGGCCCCCCAGGGAGACGAGTCCCATGCGCAGGGTGAGCTGAACGTGGAAATCCGGCGAGGGCAGCGCATCGGGGTAGCGCGGGTCGGCCTCCGCCCAGTAACGCTCCAACTGGCGCAAGGCCTCCAGCTTCCGCACAAAGTCATCCCGCAGAACGGTGAAGAATCGCAGGGTCTGCTTCAAATCACCCAACTCGTCCATCAAATAAATCTGCGCCAGGTAGGCAAATCGTTCGTCCCCGATCTCCGGCCCCCGGGCGAGCCAGTCCCGGAGTGCTTGGCGGCCCGCCGGCGTGGTCTCGTAAACGCGCCGCCCCGGCCCCCGGCTGGAGACGGCCTGGCGACCGCGGACCCAGCCGCGTTTTTCAATCCGTTTGAGGGTGGGGTAGATCTGGCTCAGTTCGGCGGCCCAAAAGTACTCGATCCGCTCGTCAAACACCTTTTTCAAGTCGTACCCGCTCGCCGGCTGGCGGAGGAGTCCAAGCAAAATGTGATCCAGGCTCATGGGTTCACTATATAACTATTTATATAAATGTCAATTGTTTTTGGGATGCGGGGTGCCCCGCGGCGGGCCGCACTCCAAAGTGCTTTGACGGCGGCAGTCACCTCACGTGGGTGAACGTAATGTTTTTCTTGCAAGAGGGTCGATTCAAACTGCGGGGGAGGTCCCGGGGAGTGCTAACAGCGAGGACTATGGGAGTTGGTGGATGAAGGGGGGCGCAGGGCAATCGCACACTGTATTGCGAGGTTGCTTCTTGTACCTCGGGCGCCCTGGCTCGGGCTCAGGAAATCGATCCGTCGATGGGCCGGATTCTCGTGTTCCGCCGAGGTCAGAAATGATTGGGAGATTTCTCGTACGGGCTGCGTTCCGGCCAGGTCGAAAGCGGCAGACCACCGTTTTGGCGGTGTGTCCAGCCGGGACCTGAGGAGGGGTGGGACGTTTATCATCCGCTTCTATTCCTCCTTCGTCCCAGGTTTGATCTATTTGGGTGCACGCTAATCTCCATGCGTCGCTTGTTCCGATGCCCTTTCTGGACGCTGGTCACACACCCGTTCACAATCCAATTGACGGTCGCCCGTCACATCCAGCCAGTCCATTTTCTTTCCGGGCTTTTTCAGGACTTTTATTCTCGTGGGTTTTCTCCATTCCGGAAGATCCGAAGCCGCCAGTCCGGGAAGACAACGCATTCTGATTCACGGCTTTCGCTTCGCATCGCGCTGCGTGAATGTTTCCACGTTGGCCTGCTCCAGCGGTACCTGAGCAAACGGAAATACCGATTCTTCGGTCGGGGTCAGTCTGGACAGTATGTCCGCCGCCGAATTCGATAGAAAGTACTCCAGGGATCTCTTCATGAATTCTTCCTGCTGGGCCTTAAGTTTTTCGGCCATAATTCGCAACTCGATTTCCTCACGATGCATGGTCTCACCCCCTTTCGAATGGATTCTGGGCCGTCTTCGCGCGCCGTTTCATGTCGCCAGGGCGTAATTCACCGTCTGGAGCCATGCGATCGGCGGCCAGTTGTCACTTTTCAACCCCGGAGAAGTTCAGGCATGTCGCCCGTCTCCAGAATCTGCGACAGCTCTAAGTCTATACCCTGAACACTAGATAGCTATGTGTCGCCCATCACAATCCCGCCGAACCCGGGACGACCGATTGTGCCGCAACGTACATTGAACCTAAGGTTTGTTACAAGAAAGTGACGTAGTTGAAGGATTCTTCAACTCGAAGGGGGGGCATACTCGGATTTCATTTCTGTCAAACGGGCGGGGGGCGCCTGCCTCGATCCGCCACGCCTCCTCGCTAAAAACAAAACGCTCCGGATCCTGGCAGGACATCCGGAGCGTCATCCACGGGTTGAGAATTTTCCTACCGAGATGACTTCACTTCGCGGTGGGCATGTAATCCCGGTCCAGGCGAAGCGCTGTGGGGGGCTTTTTGATCTGGCCCATCATGGTCATCTTGTCGATCTTATCCTGCAGGCGCATGATGCCGTAGAGCAATGCCTCCGGGCGCGGCGGACAGCCGGGGATATAGACATCGACAGGAACAATGCGGTCGACCCCCTGCAACACGGCGTAAGTCGGAAAGGGGCCTCCGCAGCTGGAGCAGGCGCCCATGGAGATGCACCACTTGGGGTCCGGCATCTGGTCCCAGACGCGGCGCAGCACCGGACCCATCTTCAAGGCCACCGTTCCCGCCACGATCATCAGGTCAGACTGGCGCGGTGAAGGGCGAAAAACCTCGGCGCCAAAGCGCGCGATGTCGAAGCGGCTGGCGCCCGTGGCCATCATTTCAATGGCACAACAGGCCAGCCCGAAGGTCATCGGCCAAAGGGCCGATCGGCGCGCCCAATTCACGACCTGGTCGACCGTCGTCACCAGGAAGTTTCTTTCCGCTGAAGGGTCTACAAAAGAATACGGATCCATGCGATCAATAACCTCAATTTTCTTCGATCGGGAATGAAAACCTCCCGGCCCGCGATCGCCCGCGCCCCGACGCTATACCCATTCCAACGCGCCTTGTTTCCATAGCCAGATAAAACCCACTACCAGGATACCCAGGAACACGAGCATTTCCACTAATCCAAAGAGGCCCAGGACGTCGTATCGAATGGCCCAGGGAAAAAGGAACACGGTCTCCACGTCGAAGACGACGAACAGGATCGCGACAATATAGTACCGCACCGTGTATCGCTCGCGGGGCTGATAGACGGGATCGACACCGCATTCGTATGGACTGAGTTTCGCCTTATGGGGATCGCTCGGTCGAATCAGCCGGAGTATGGCGATGGTGACGACGGGAAAGAGAAAGCCGAGTGCCATGAACATCAGGATGGGAACATAATTCTTGGGCATCCAGGGTCCTTTCGGATAGAGCATCCAACCCGCAGACACAAGTTTGTCATTCTAATTCTTTTCACCGGGATTAGGCAAACTGAAATGTGGGGCACACAGCCTAATCTGCCCCGGATGGGACTTCTTTAGGATGGCGGAAAGAAGAAAAGCCCGCCTCGCTGAGGGGGCAGACGAGACGTCTGCCCCACCTTCAATGTTTGGTCTTGCCGTGGATGAGGTTCAGCGCATGCGGGAGCAGATCCTGGATGGCGTCGAAACACTCGACCACTCCCTTCGGGCTCCCGGGCAAATTTACGATAAGCGTTTCGCCCCGGACCCCGACCAAGGCGCGCGATAGGAACGCGAAGCGGGTGTGGCGACTGGATTCGGCCCGCATCAGCTCGGCCAGTCCCGGGACGCTCTTGTCGATGACTGCCTGAGTGGCCTCCGGCGTCACATCCCGCGGGCCCAGGCCCGTCCCGCCGGTGGTGACGACCAGGTCAATGGTATGAGCGTCGGCAATGGCCTTCAGTCGATCCGCAATCCGGTTGATTTCGTCCGGAACCACTTCGGTCAAGACGACTTCATACCCGAGTTTCTCGAGTTTCTCCTTCGCGGCGGCGCCCGAGAGATCCGGCCGCGTGCCCACGGCAACTGAATCGCTGATGGTGATGACGGCGGCGTGTCGTGTAAGACTCATGAGAAATGAATGCAGCGATAATCTGGCCGGGATAATGGAGTCGTCCGGGATCCTCGGGCCCGCTTGAATGCCCTCCCCTCGGGGGACCATCGCCGGGGTAAAGGGCAATCTCTAGCGTTTCCCCTCATCGAGCTGGCGCATGCCCTCCATGAGCAGGCCCTGCGTGGAGTTCTGGACGCTTTGCTGTTTCGATTCGGCCCCGAACTGGATCTTGAAGTCGCCATCCCCCCAGGTCAGAATGCGGTACACGGCCGGGTCGCCCCGGAGGTCGCCGGATTCCGCGTCATAGATCTGACCTTCGCGAAAATAGAGCACGGCGGACTCCCCCTGCCGCGCCAGGGAGAGGGCCCCGGTCTTCCGCCCGATCTCCAGAACTTGAATGAGGTCGACCGGACCCATATCGGCGAGGCGTCCGCCAATCGCCCCATCTTCGACCGACATCGACTCCAGGCGGTGCTGCTGCATGCGGGAGAGAATAGTCTTCAGCCGTTGGCGGGCATCGGCCGCAAAGAAAGGCTTTTCGATGATTTCGTCGGGGACCAGGTCGAGGGGCCGGATTTTCTGCTCATATTCCGCCCGCGTGGCCAGCAACACGAACGGCACATCGCGATGCGCGGGATACTCCTGGAGCTTTCGAAAGAGCTGGATTCCATCCATGATCGGCATGGAGAAATCGGCCACCACCACATCAGGATGCGAATCCCGCACCTTGAGGAGGGCATCGGCCCCATCCGAGGCCGTGCTCACATCGCAGCCCAGACCCTGCAGGATGGAATGGAGAATCCGGACAATCGAGGAGTTATCATCGGCCAGCAAAACTTTTGCTCGTGACATGAGTTTGTCCTGTGATTGAAGTTCCAGAAGCGCCCGTGGATCAACCGGTCCGTCCCGCCTGCGGCGATCAGGGGGTTCCAGGCCTTCTGACACCCTTACCTTCCTTCAGACCAAGCCCTTCATTTTCTGGGAGCCGCCCGGCGGTAAACTCCGCTGCGTCCCCCACGCTTCTCGATGAGGTGGATTTCTCCGATCTCCATGGATCGATCGACGGCCTTGCACATGTCATAAAGCGTCAGCGCCGCCACCGACGCGGCCGTGAGCGCTTCCATCTCCACCCCGGTTTCGCTCTTGGTCGTGGCGGAGCTCTCGATTTCAATTCCGCGCTTTTGAAATCGACATTGGACGTCGACCCGGGTCAAAAACAGCGGATGGCACATGGGAATCAGGTCCGGAGTCCGCTTGGCAGCCAGGATTCCCGCAATCCGGGCCACCTCCAGAGGATTCCCTTTGGGAGTCCTCAAGCCGCGGATAGCTGAGAGTGCAGCGCGGGAGATCTTAATAAACCCGTGCGCCCGCGCTGTGCGGAGCGTCACAGGTTTCTGGCCGACCTCCACCATGTGGGCCTGGCCTCGAGCATCGTAATGGGAAAGTTTCTTGGGCATGGTAAGAATCGGTTCCCGCAACTTGAAGACGGAGCCCTCTGTTCAGAAGGAAGGCACCAGGATTTTCACACTGTCTTTCTCAGTGAACTCTGCCTGCTGCTCCGGTGCAATCAAAAAGCAATTCGAACGCGCCAGGCCGGCAAGATCAGAGGAGCCTCTCCATCGAACTGTTCTTACATGAACGTCACCCTTCCGGATTTCGAAATGGGCGGGCAGATAGCCGCGTCTTCCGGTGGGTTGTTTGAATGAATTTTCAAGTCGCGCATTCAAGATCGAAGGCTCGCCGGCCTCTTCCCCTGAAAGCATCTTGAGCAGCGGCTCCACGAAGAGATGATAAGTGACGATGGCCGACACCGGATTCCCAGGAAGCGCAAAGACGAATTGATGTCCCCGCGTCCCGAAGACGGCCGGCTTCCCCGGCCGGATGGCCACCGCATCAAAACCCAATTCCACCCCGGATTCCCTCAACACTGGCTCCACAAAATCATACTTTCCGGCGGAGACCCCTCCTGTCAGCAGCAGGCAATCGCTCGATTCAAGGCCGGCGCGAATCTTCTGCCGGAGATCTTGAAGGTCGTCCCGAGCAATTCCCAACAGATGTGCCGCGGCCCCCGACCTGCGGACCATGGCCAGGAGGGAATAGCTGTTCGAATTACGAATTTGATTCTGTCCCGGTTCATTCTCTATGGACACCAATTCATCGCCGGTCGCGAGGATGCCCACTCGGGGTCTCTTGAACACCAGGGGTCTTGTCATACCCGCACTCGCGGCGAGTGAGATCTCATGAACCCGGAGGGTGTGACCGCGGGGTACCAGCACATCTCCCTTTCGTGCTTCGTTGCCGCGGAGGGAGACATTGGTCCCGGCGTTCAAACTCTTTTTGATTCTGATCCTGCCGGAATCGAAGGCGTCTCCCCGAACGTTCGCCGGAGCGGGGCCAAGGGATTCAACCTCCTCCACCATGACCACCGCATCGGCGCCCGGGGGGATGGCAGCCCCGGTCATCACCTGGGCCGCTTCCCCGGCGCCGATCCGGGGAAGAATGGCATCGCCTGCCTTGCTCTCGCCGGCGACGCGCAATTCCACGGGGGCGTGCTGGACGTCCGCGCTCCGAAGGGCGTATCCGTCTTTGGTAGACCGGTCAAACGGCGGCTGATCGGTGTCGGCACAGAGGTCTTCGGCCAGCACCCGGCCCAGCGCTTCTTCGAGCGTCACCCGTTCCGATCCCAGTTCGCCCCGCTTCGCACGGCAGGCGTCGATCACCCTTTGTCTGGCTTCGTCAACGGAAATCATGCACCAACCCGAGCAAATAATCCCAATGATGATAGCATTTTTTGTTGTTTGGAACGCGAACGAACACTAATGAACACCGAGAAGACATTGAGTGAGTGCATTCTACCCCAGAATTGGACAGAAATTATCAAAAGCGCGGAATCTTTCAATTCGCCTGATTAGAATCTATCCCCGCAGTTCATCTCGGGATTCATGCTCGATGGTTACCATTCAATTCCCAAGTCTTCGTCACCGTTCGATCGTTATCAAACACTTTTCGGCAGAATTCAGGTTTCGGACCGAAGTTTAACAATAGCCCAACCTCATAGGGGGTCGAGCGTAGATAGTTTAACAATTGGGCCTCGTCCTCTTCCATGAGACAGCGCTTGGCCTTGAGTTCGACAATCACCGCGTTCTCGACCACGAGGTCGGCATAGTATTCCCCAACGATTTCTCCTTTGAAAAAAACGTCGATCTTGGCTTGCTTTTCGACCTTGAGACCCGCCCGCCGAAGTTCCGTAGCCATCGCGTTTAGGTAGACCTTCTCAAGAAACCCATAGCCCAGCCTGTGATACACCTCCTTAAAGAATGCACGAAGTATTCTGCTGGTGACCTCTTGAAATTTTAGGTTGGATTGAACATTACACATTGCTACCTCCGCGCTTCGACAACAGAGGGCGCAGAAATTCCCCTTGCGCTCCTTCAACTGAGTTCTCAAATGGCAGGTGCATGGGAAGATCGCTTCTCAATTCGATGAAAAATGGGCTTCAAACCCCAACGGTTAAGAAGGTCAGATCTGCACATCGTCTAATTCGCGTTTGTCAGTGTCAAAGGGGGGTAGGTAAAATCGCAAAAATTATATCACTCTTATACCATCAGTCCAAAAATCTTTGCCTCGTTCAAAAGGATGGTCTGGTTCCGCTCGGGGCCGGTCGAAATCATGGCGATCCTTTTGCGGCAGGGCGTCAGGCGAGGTCAGTCCCAAGGTGGGAGACTGCCACCCTGGAAATACCTTGTAGACGGGTTCGACATTTTCGAGCACGCTGGATTCGCATGGCATTTCCCGAAGGTCAGAATTCTTGTACCGATATCCCGAGCAGATCGGAATTTCATCCAGGGTGTCAAGGACATCGACCTTGGTAATGGCTAAGGCATCGATCCCATTGATGCGTCCGGCGTAACGCGCTGCCGGCACATCAAACCACCCACAGCGCCGGGGCCTTCCGGTGGACGCCCCGTATTCGCCGCCCCGCTGACGGATCTGCTCTCCCAGGGGAGTTTTGATCTCTGTCGGAAATGGACCGCCACCAACGCGTGTGGCGTAAGCCTTGGCCACCCCGATGACTCCATCAATTCGGGTCGGAGGGACGCCGGTCCCCGTGCAGGCGCCGCCCGCTGCGGCGCTCGAGGAGGTGACGAACGGATAGGTGCCGTGGTCGAGATCCAGCAGAATGGCCTGAGCGCCTTCAAACAAGATCCGCTTTCCTGCTTTCATCGCCCCCGCCAGCCAGGCCGAGGTGTCCGTCGCATAAGGTTTCAACCTCTCAATGAGCGCCATGACCTGATCCAGGATCGCATGAGCATCGAGCCCCTCCGACTGGTAAAGCGTCGTCAGCAGGGCATTCTTGGTTTTGACGTTTTCAAAGATACGCTCTCGCAGGACCTCCGGATGAAAGAGGTCGCAGACACGGACTCCAGTGCGGGCAGCCTTGTCTTCGTAACACGGACCGATGCCCCGATAGGTGGTCCCGATTTTCCGGTCGCCGAGCGCCGCTTCCGTGGCCACCTCGATGGCGCGGTGGTACGGCAATATCAGGTGGGCCCGCGTCGAGATGAACAGCCGTCCGCGCAACGAAATCCCCAGGGTCTCCAGTTGTGAGATCTCGTTGAGCAGATATTCCGGATCGATGACAACGCCGTTGCCGATGACACACTCCTTGTCGGGGTGAAGAATGCCGGTGGGGATAAGATGCATGACGAACTTCCGGTCGCCAATCTTCACGGTGTGCCCGGCATTATGTCCCCCCTGGTAGCGCGCCACCACGTCAAAGCGGTCGCAGAGGAGATCCACAATCTTCCCTTTTCCCTCGTCGCCCCACTGTGCGCCGACAATCACCATATTCGCCATATTTTCCAGGCCTCGTTTCTGACCACTCCACGGTCGGCCGTTTCCCGCGCACGACACTCACCACGTATTCAAACGGAGCTTCCCCGGGGAAAAAAGGTCATGTGGCGAGAGATCTGGAGGAAATAAACAAATGATCCTGGGGCCGGTTGGAATCTTCCAGACCGAATCGAAGGAGTCTTCCAATGGCTCCCCGGAGAGCCCCGGCGGTTGCTCCCGTGGAGAACGCCCACCACGCGCGCCCCCGCTCAATTCAGGTGACGCTCCAGCATTCGGACGATATTGTCTTTGCCCGTGTTCCCGACGATCTGATCTTTGACTTGTCCCCCCTTGAAAAGAATGAGCATGGGGATGCCGCGAACATTAAACCGCTGCGAGACCGCCATGTTTTCATCCACGTTCACCTTGCCCACCTTCACCTTGCCCTGATATTGATCGGCGACCGCTTCAACGGCCGGCGCCAGCATCCGGCAGGGAGCGCACCATTCAGCCCAGAAGTCGACCAGGACCGGCACCTCGGCTTTCAACACCTCGTCATCAAAACTCGTATCGGTGAAGTGAAAGATATTAGGGTTGTCAGACATGAATTCCTCCCAATGAATTCCGATGAACACCTGCACTCAACGCATCGTCCTCTTCCCGGACCCCTCGGGGAAACTAAGTCCCGCACCCAAGGGCCCACGTCCCAAACTCTCTCTACGGGGCGCGCCGCGACAGTAAAGATTCGTAGAGTTTGACGTACTGACGGGCCGAGGCACCCCAGGAGAAATCCTTGGTCATCCCCGCGCGCATTAACCGGTGCCATGCCTCACGGTCCTTGTAAACCTCCAACGCATCGTGAACGGCGGCCGCCATGGCAGAAGCGGTGTACTCGTGGAACTTGAATCCGGTTCCCCGGCCTGTGGAGGGATCATAGGGCTCGACGGTATCATCCAGTCCGCCCGTGGCGCGAACCACAGGAACGGTGCCATATTTTAGACTATAGAGTTGGTTCAGTCCACAAGGTTCATACCGCGAGGGCATAAGAAAGAGATCCGCGCCAGCCTCAATTTTATGAGCCAACTTGTTGTCAAACGCCAGCCGCAAACCAAACTGCTGGGGGTTCGTGCCGGCAATGCGCTGCAACAAGGTTTCATACTTCGGCTTGCCGGAACCCAACACAACAAATAACGGGTTCATGGCCAGAATCGATTCAATTCCTTCGGAAATCAAATCAAACCCCTTCTGGTCATCCAGCCGCGAGATGATTCCGATCAAGGGACGATTCAGTTGTCCCGGGAGGCGAAACTCCTGGAGCAGATCGAGCTTGCATTCGAGCTTGCCGTCCAGGGATTCGGGTGTGTACTTCTTGACAATAAAAGGATCAATGGCTGGGGACCAATCGGCGTAATCGATCCCGTTGAGGATCCCCTGGACATTCGCGGCCCGGCTTCGAACGACACCTTCCAGCCCATGTCCGAATTCGGGGGTTTGAATCTCCCGACTGTACTTCGGGCTCACGGTGGTAATGGCATCGGCCAGCGCAATTCCACCCTTCAGGTAGTTCACCTTTCCATAGTACTCGAGCTCTCCGATATGAAACGACGATTCCGGCAGTCCGGCCGTCTTCATGACGCCGGCATCGAAGAGACCCTGATAACCCATGTTATGAATCGTAAAGACAGTCCGCAGGTTCCTTAAAGAGGGGTCGTTGCGGGATTCGTGCTTCAGAAACACCGGGACCGGAGCCGATTGCCAGTCATGACAGTGGAAGAGGTCGGGGGGCGTCGCAGATCGTCGGGCAAATTCAATGGCAGCGCGGGAGAAGAGGGCAAACCGCTCCGCGTTGTCCGGATAATCGACCCCCTTCTCGCCATAAAACTCCTCGCGGTCGAAGTATTCCGGGCAGTCCAGGAAATAAATCACCTCGCCCGGGGCAGGCGACTCCGGGGCCCGCCAAATGGAACAGGTCTTCGGCCGGCCACTCATCGAAATGGAAAAGTCCGGCGCGACTCTCGAGAGCCGGTCGAGGGGGATCTTGCGATACCGCGGGATCAGGACATCCACTTCATGCCCCATTTTTGCAATAAACTTCGGCAGGGCCCCCATCACATCCGCCAGCCCACCCGTCTTTGCGAAGGGGACACATTCAGAAGCGACCAATAAGATCCTCATACGCATCACACTCAACTTTTCCGGGCAGAGCTCTCGGCCGGGATGGCGGCCCCGGTTCACTCCGATTCAACCTCTCTGCCCACTTGCCGTTGCCTGGATATCGAAGCCGACGTAAGGTACAGAACGGTAAGGGCACTGTCAAGGTGAATGGTTCTCGGCAGCGCCGAAGAGCATTATCAACTTTTGTGTTATCATGAATTTCAATGGCGAAAAAATTCAGAACCCCGGCTCGTCCCCGGCTTGGCCAGCATTTCCTGACAGACCGGCGGGTGCGCGATCAAGTCGTCTCCAGCCTGGGTCTCCAACCTTCCGATACGGTGGTCGAGATCGGCGCCGGCCGCGGGTTTCTCACCGAGGCCCTTGCCCCGCATGTCAAGAGACTCTGGGCCATTGAAATGGACCCGCAATGGGCGGTGACGCTCAAGGCGGCTTTTCTCGATTCAAAGCGCGTTGAAGTGATCGCGCAGGATGTCCTGAAGGTGGACTTCCACCATTTTGTCGGCGCCGGCGAAGCCAGCCCGGGCCTCCGCGTGGTCGGCAATCTGCCTTACTACATCAGTTCCCCGATCCTCTTCCATCTGTTCGAGTACGCCGATCTGATTCGAGATGCCACTCTGATGGTCCAGCGCGAATTGGCGGTGCGTATTACGGCGACGCCCACGAGCAAGGATTACGGCTATGCTTCCCTGGTCACCCAGCTCTTCAGCCAGGCCGGTCTGCTCTTTCAGGTGTCGCCGTCCTCCTTTTCGCCACCGCCGCGGGTGCACTCCTCCATGATTCGTCTCGTGATGTCTCCCCGCGCCCACTCCCTGGCGATCGACGATACCGCCCTGTTTCTGAAATTTGCCCAACAGATATTCCTCGAAAAGAGAAAGACTTTGCTCAACAACCTGAAGCGCTTCATCGTCAGGAATTCCCCCGACACCGCGGCGCAACTGCAGGAAATTCTCAGGGAATGCTCCCTTGACCTCAAGGTCCGTGCAGAAAACGTTCCGATCGAGTCCACCGCCCTGCTCTATCGTACCTTGCGGCATCGCGGTCTCTTGTGATAATTTACTCAAGGGAAACCACATCCAGTGGAATCGGCCAAGGAAATAACCTGGAGAGGGCTGATCAGAATCGGAGTTGAACGCTCACCCTCCTCGACCTCAGAACAGATGATCCTAACTTTATCCCAGGACTAGACATTGATATCCAATCAAAAAGTTGAAATCATTCCGCTCGGCGGCCTCGGCGAATTTGGCATGAACATGATGTTTGTGCGCTACGGTTCCTCGGCCGTGGTCATCGACGCCGGGTTGATGTTCCCGGATGACGAATTGCTCGGCGTGGATGTCGTCATTCCCGACATTACCTTCCTCAAACAGCACAGCGACGAGATTCAGGCCATCCTGCTGACGCACGGTCACGAAGATCATATCGGGGCGCTTCCGTTTGTACTGGCGGAAGTGAACGTTCCGGTCTACGGCACCTCCTTCACCCTGGCGCTCGTCAAGCAGCGCCTGGAAGAACATGGGTTGCTGGACTCCACGAACCTGGTGGAGGTGGAACCACGGCAGCGGGTCACGCTGGGCGAACTTGAAGTCGAGTTCATCCAGGTGACTCACTCTATTGTAGATGCCGTGGCCCTGGCCATCACGACGCCCGCTGGAATCCTGGTGCACACGGGCGATTTTAAGATTGATCCCACCCCGATCGACCACAAGTGTTTTGATGCGGAGCGCTTTGAAGAGTATGGACGCCGGGGCGTACTGGCGCTGTTCTCCGACTCCACCAACGTGGAACGCAGCGGAAACACGCCCTCCGAGCGGGCCGTTCACGCGCGCTTCGACGAAATTTTCTCGAAGGCCGAGGGCGCCATTGTCGTTTCGTGTTTCGCGACATCGCTCCATCGCCTCCAGATTGTGCTCGACACGGCGCACAAGTTTCATCGCCAGGTCGCCTTCCTGGGGCGAGGGATGACCCAGATTTATCAGCTCGCCACTGAGATGGGGCTGTTGCATTTCGATCTCAACCTGTGCGTGCGACCCGGTTATGAAAAGGCCCTGCGGCGGGAGCGGATGGTTTATGTGGCGACCGGCAGCCAGGGGGAGCCCATGGCGGCCCTGGCGCGCATTGCCGTCGATGAAAACAAATATTTCAAGATCGAGTTGAAGGACACAGTCATCATCTCGGCCCGCATGATCCCGGGGAATGAGAAATCGGTTCTGCGCATGGTCAATCACCTCTACAAGCGCGGCGCCGAGGTCTATTACGATGACGGCTCGCAGCCCCCGATCCACGTGTCGGGACATGCCAGTGCCGAGGAGCTGAAGTGGATGATCCAGACCATCCATCCCAAGTTTTTCATCCCGGTGCACGGGGAATATCGGCAATTGATGCGGCATGCCCAACTCGCCGAGGAGACACAGGCGGTCAGCCATCAAATCATCGTCATGGAGTCGGGCGACCATCTGGTCATCGAGGCGGACCAGGCCGTGCTGCTGGAAAAGGTGCCGGTGGGACGCGTGTGCATCGACGAGGGTTCTCTCGAAGAGGTGGACGAGGTGGTGATGCGCGAACGGCGGCACATTTCGGAGGATGGGATCGTGCTCCCGATCATCGCCATCAACAAGCACACCGGGGCGCTGGAGCGGTCCCCCGAGATTGTGAGCCGCGGCTTCATCATGATGGACCAGAACGAAGAGCTGATGACGAACGCCAGCGGGGTTGTCCTGAAAACGATTGAAGGCTCGAGCCTTGAGGAAAAAACTGACCAAACCGTGATCCGGAACAAAATCACGCGAGACCTGAAAAAATTCTTCTTCAAGCAGACTCAAAAGCGACCCATGGTCCTGCCTGTCATCCTGGAAATATAAAGCGCCCAAATTCAGATTTGGGATTGAGCATTTTAGATTGCGGTTTCAGTCGCAGTGTTTGGACTTTTTCCGCTGTGGCGGATTGGGCTGTGGACGTTGCCTCCCGGAGGGGAAACTTTGCCCATCGAACAGGTCATTGTCTATGCGATCATTCAAGGTCTGACCGAGTTCCTGCCGGTCAGTTCCACGGCGCATTTGGTGCTGGTGCCCTGGCTGATGCACTGGCAGGACCCCGGGTTGACCTTTGACGTCGCTTTGCACCTCGGGACGTTAATCGCCCTGCTGGCGTTTTATTGGCGGGACTGGACCGATATTTTGGGGACTGCGTTCGGCCTTCGGAGAGCCGTTTTCGACCATGATTATGCGGAGCGCCGCACGCTGCTCTGGTGGATGGTCATTGCCACGATTCCGGCCGCGCTGGCCGGCGGGCTGTTCGAAAAATATTTCGAGCACGAGGTGCGCCAATACTATATCATTGCAGGGTCACTGATCGGGGTGGCGCTGGTGATGTATTTTGCAGAACGGTGGGCCGCCCAGCAGAAAAAGATCCACGCGATGACGTTCGGGGACACGATCTTCATCGGCTGCTTCCAGGCGGTGGCGCTCATACCCGGGGTTTCACGATCCGGGATTACGATCACCGCCGGCTTGTTCCGCGGGTTGACCCGCGGCGCGGCCGCCCGTTTCTCGTTCCTCCTCTCCACGCCCATCATAGCGGGTGCCGCCGCCAAAAAGGCCCTGGAAGTCCATCATACCGGGATCCCCCCCGAAATGCGGATGCCGTTCGCTGTCGGCATCGTCGTCGCGGCCGTGGCGGGCTGGATCACCTTGCGGTTCTTGACGTCGTTTTACGAAAAGCATTCGTTGAATGCCTTCATGGTGTATCGAATCGGTTTGGGGGTCCTGATTCTGGTTATTGGATTGATGAGATGAGAGGAAAAAGTTGTCAGTTCTCAGTTCTCAAAAAATAGTCGCCAGTCTTCAGTTGCTAGTTGTCAGTAAAGGCTGGGACGAGAGATTGATTGTAGCCGAAGAGCACCTGACCTTGGCGATATTGTGCCTCACTTTCCCAGCCGGGCAGTAACTGAGAACTGACAACTGAGAACTGGGAACTGTTTCCCGAGAACTGACAACTGAGAACTGTTTTCAAGATTCTATGTCTCTGCTATCGCCCACTCAACATCACCCTCGCTTGAATGAAATCATCGGTCTGCTCCTGGCCACGCTGGCGATCCTTGCCCTGCTCAGCCTGGTCTCCTACCATCCCACCGACCCTTCTTTGAACTGGATGGGGAGCCAGAATCTCAGCCCGAAGCCTGAAAACTTCATTGGAATTGTCGGGTCTTATACCGCCGACCTCTTGTTTCAGACGCTGGGGTTATCTTCTTTTCTGTTGCCCATCGCCCTTTTAATGTTTGGTTGGCGCTGGTTCCGGTCCACCGCCATCGAGACGCCCCTTCTGAGAATCGTTGGCCTGTGTCTCCTTATTTTTTCCATTTCGACCCTGGCGGCGACGCTCCCCGATACCTTTTTTCTGCGGTGGAGGTTCAAGACGAATTTCGGCGGGCTGGTCGGGCAGTTGTTGGCGGAACAGATTGAGACCATGTTCAATCCTGCCGGTCGGTTCATCGTGCTGGTGACGACGCTTCTGGTCGCGCTTTACATCACCACCTCATTTTCACTGCACCGCTTGATGGACTGGACTCACGCGCATCTCCTCGGTCTCAAACAGCGATTTCGCGAGTGGCATGATCGCCGGGTCATCCGTGAAAAGGAAAAATTACGGGAGGCCATGGAGCGCGGCGACATTCCGGAGAAGGAACCGGTGATCAACAACAAGCTGCCGCGCGTTTCTGAAGAGCCGATGGTCGAAGAGGAGACGGAGGAGTCTCGAGAGGGGCCGCGGCCGCTGTTTCGGCGTCGAAAACGAAAGGCGACGGCTCAAAGGGAGAGCCCCGAAGCGTCCGAGCGCCGCGCCGTCGAGGAAGGGGAGTTCCAGTTGCCGCCGCTCGATCTGCTCAGCAAGGCGGCCCGGCACCTCAAGGTGGACGAAGAAGAGGTGAGAGCGCGGGCCAAGCAGGTCAAAGAAAAATGCGCCGAGTTCGATGTCCAGGGGGAAGTGACGGACGTCCATCCGGGACCGGTCGTTACCACGTTTGAATTCAAGCCCGATGCGGGGGTCAAATACAGCCGCATCACGAATCTTGAGGATGATCTCTGCCTCGCGCTGGAGGCGGAGTCGGTTCTGATCGACCGCATGCCGGGAAAATCCACCGTGGGCATTGAAGTGCCGAATCATCAGCGGGAAACCATCGCGATTCGCACCATCCTCGAATCCGAAGAATTTCAAAGTTCCGTCTCACGGTTGACACTGGGTCTGGGAAAGGACGCCACCGGCGAGATTGTGGTGCAGGACCTCGCCAAGATGCCCCATCTCCTGATCGCGGGATCGACCGGCTCCGGCAAGAGTGTGGCGATCAATTCGATGTTGATCTCCATTTTGTGCAAGTGCCGTCCGGATGAGGTGAAGCTGATCCTGGTGGACCCCAAGCGTCTGGAGTTGGGACTTTACCGCGGCATTCCTCACCTCCTCCAACCCGTCGTGGAAGAGCCCGAAGTGGCATCTCGGATCTTGAAGAATATAACGAGCGAGATGGAGAACCGTTATCGCCGCCTGGCCCAGCATGGCTGCCGGAATATTGACCAATACAACAAAATCGTAAGCGAGATGACGAGCCCGGCGCTCGAGGGAGACACGGGGAACGGCGACCATACGCCCCTGCCGTACATCGTTATCGTCATCGATGAACTCGCGGACCTGATGATGACGGCTGCCAAGGACGTCGAAGAATCCATCACGCGCCTCGCCCAGATGGCGCGCGCCGTGGGCATTCACCTCATCCTGGCCACCCAGCGCCCGTCGGTGGATGTCATCACCGGCCTGATTAAATCGAATTTCCCCTGCCGAATCTCATTCCGGGTCGCCTCGAAAGTGGACTCGCGCACCATCCTGGATTGCAACGGGGCGGAACAGCTTCTCGGCAAGGGAGACATGCTGCTCCTGCCTCCAGGCTCGGCTCGGCTGGTGCGGGTGCATGGGGCTCTGGTCACCGAACCCGAGATTACGGCGGTCACGGAGCACTTGCGTAAACAAGGGGAACCCCATTATGACGATACTTTGATTGAGGACCCAAAGGAAAAGAAGGAACTGGAAGAAGCGATGGGCGAAAAGGACGAGATGTATGATGACGCGGTGCGCCTGGTGGTGGAGCAAGGCAAGGCCTCCACCTCCACCCTGCAACGTCGATTGCGCATTGGATACAGCCGCGCCGCCCGCCTGATCGACATGATGGAGCGGGACGGCATCGTCGGTCCGGCCGATGGGAGTAAACCACGCGAGGTGTTGGTCAAAAAGGACTACTTCCGGGAAATCGACGAGGCGTTGCGCTAGCCGCCGGGAGGGTTGTTCGAAGCAGATTACCCAAGAACTAATACTCTGCACTGGGACAGCTCCCAGCGCCCATTCTACCGAGGAGGAACTATGCTGTTTGCATGGAAGCGTCTTGCCTTTTTTTTGATGGTGATATTCACGATGGCCGTGCTCATCGGCTCCACCGTTTCGTTCGCCCAGATGGGGGCGATGCGAGGGCCGTCCATCGCCGGATTGTTTCACCCCAAGGTCGGCGCCGGCGCGGTGTATGAAGTGACTGATCCCAAGGGCCAGAAAAGCGAGATGGAGATTTCGGTCGTGGGCCAGGAAAACGTGGGGGGTACTCCTGCCTATTGGATGGAGATCTCTTTTACCGGAGGTGCAAGCACCGGCTCAG
The DNA here is from genome assembly GCA_020073085.1 of Terriglobia bacterium. Lineage (NCBI taxonomy): Bacteria > Pseudomonadati > Acidobacteriota > Terriglobia > Terriglobia bacterium. Next base: position 22,215 of record JAIQFV010000040.1, read on the forward strand.
TCATGAAGTACTTGATGGCGACCCAGGGAGAGAAAGTTCACGTCTACCGCATGATCATGAAGAGTCCCCAGATGGGCGCCATGGAAATGCCCGAGGCGATGATGTCGCACATGAATGAAGGGGTCACCAAAGGCCTGAGCACCAACGAAAAAATGATGGGAAAGAATCTGGGCACCGAAACGGTCATGACCAAGGCCGGTCCCAAGAGCTGCACCCATTGGCAAAGCGTGACACAATGGGGCACCACGGAGAGCTGGGTCAATATGGACGTTTACCCGAACGCCCTGGTCAAAGGCATCACCAAGACGGCTGACGGCACCTATACCACGGAGCTGATCCGAACCATCACGGACGCCCATACCAAAATTACGGAACAACCGCAAAAGATGAACCTCCCCAGAATGCCGCCTCGACAGTGAGAGGCTTCAACATCTCGATCGATGATTGCCGGGAAGCGGGTTTGTCATCCAAACCCGCTTTTCTGGGAGCGTCAGCTTTTTGAGACTCAGGGCGCATTCTGACGAAGGCGAGCGGCATCATTCAGGAGCGTGCTCGTCAACAATGATGATCTCTCTACCGAGGAGGAGAAAGGACTCCAGGAGGGAGGCCTATCGGTCTTTGGGGGTTTCTTTACGATTTGCGCCTTGAGGATTGTTGGACGGATCTTTCGGTTTTGAGTTTTGATCGCCCGGGGTTGCGGTCCCTTTCGAATCCGGAAGGGTGACGATGATCTCACCCGGCTTGGCCAATTTGATTTCCTCGCGGGCGACGCGCTCGATCCCCTGCGGGCTTCGCAATTCGTCCAGTTCCTTCTTCAGTCGCAACTGTTCCGCCCTGGCGCGTTCCCTCTCCTGCTCCGCCTGCTTCAATTCCTCCTGCTGCTTTCGCAGAGCCATATAGCCGTGTTGACCAAAGACGGCGCTTAACAAAATCAAAATGGAGAGTATCACCACAGCGGCAGATACCAGTCGTCTCGGGTGGCTCAGCATGTCCCAGGGAAACCCGGTCCGCGCCCTGTGAATCGGGCGCCTGCTTTGGCGCCTTGAATTACCCAGGCTCAATCGAATTCTCATTTATGCATGCTTGAATGACAGCAGGTCGCGGCGGGTCCAGGACCACCGGAATTGTAACTTCAAGCCTCCCCCTCTCAATCGATCAGTCTTCATCGGATCAATGAAACCCGGAAAGGGCATGTCGCGAAGCCGTTCCACCGGCCTATTTTCTCAGGGGCTTTTCAACAACCGCTCCACTCCCTGGCGCAGCCTTTTGAGCTGGGCCTCCGTCCTCGCCTCACAATAGAGACGGGCGACAGGCTCGGTACCCGAAAGCCGGATGAGCACCCAGGAGCCATCCACGAAAATCACTTTCTTGCCGTCCAGATTGTTCTCGCGCTCAACTTTCGACCCCTGCTTGAGATTATTCAGCAGCACCGGCAGATTTTCAATCCTTTTCTGGATTTCGTTCCCCTTGCTGGGATCGACCGGCACATTGACACGGACATTGTAAAACGCGCCGACCCTTTTGAAGAGCTCCTGCCGTTGTTGTTTCAGGGACTTTCCGCGCACGGCCACCATCTCGGACGCCAACAGGCAGGCCAGGATGCCGTCCTTTTCAGGAACGTGACCGCGGATGGAAAGCCCGGCGCTTTCCTCGCCGCCAATGACGATCTTGTCCTGTTTGATCAATTCCCCCACATACTTGAATCCGACGGGTGTCTCAAAAACTTCGCGGTGGTGATAGGCGGCCACCGAGTCAATCAGGTGCGTGGTTGCCACGGAACGGCACACTCCGCCCGGGAAATGACGCTCAGCGACGAGGTAGTCGAAAGCAAGGGCGATGGTCTCGTTGGGAGAAATAAAAGTTCCATCCCGATCCAAGACCCCAAAGCGATCGGCATCGCCATCCGTAGACAAACCCAGGGCCGCGTGCTGCCTTCTCATCTCGCGCTTCAGTTCCATGAGATGCTCTTCGGAGGGATCGGGAGCGTGACCGCCAAAGGAAGGATCGGGATGCGTATGGATCATCGTGATCGGAATCCTGAATTCCTTCGCGATGCGGCTGACGATAGCTGCGCCCGTGCCGTATTGGGGATCGTATGCCAACCGCAATTTGGCGCGTCGAATCGCGGCCAAATCGATGAGTTCAGCGATCCGCTCCACATAGTCCTTATCAAGACTCACCGTTTTCAGTCGAGGATGATCCAGGGTTGCCGTCTGCTTCACGTCCGAGTCATTGAGTCCCTGAAGCAGCGCTTCGATGGCGCGAGTCACCTCGGGCAACGCCGGGGCGCCATCCGATGAAGAGAACTTGATGCCGTTGTACTGCGGGGGGTTGTGGCTGGCCGTCACATTCACCGCTCCCGCCAGGGGCCGTCGCTTGTTCTTGAGGATTTCGTATGCTATCGTCGGGGTGGGCGTGGGAGCATTGCAGAGATGGACCTCAAACCCGTGCGCCAGGAAAATGCGCGCCGCCTCCTCGGCAAATGAGCGGGAAAGAAACCGGGTATCATAACCGACCAGGATGGGGGGGCCGGAACCGCCGCCCGGACCCCCCTTCTTGTAGAGGGGATGGCTGGAAGATTCGACATATCGCGCAATCGCTTCCACGACACGCCGCACATTAGCAAAAGTGAACTCCTCGGCGATGACCGCCCGCCATCCCGAGGTCCCAAATTTGATTTCCATCATGTTCTCCCTGCCCGGGTGAGCGCTCTGTGGTTACGGGGCTGGAGGCCAAAGTGACTGACAAAATCATCGTTATTGTGACGACGGGAAAAATCTCCGAAGCCAAAAAGATCGCCCGCGCGGTGGTTGAGAAACGGCTGGCCGCGTGCGTGAATATCATTCCGAAGATCACTTCCGTGTATCGATGGAAGGATGCACTCGAGACCGATGAGGAGTTCCTGCTGGTGATCAAAACCCGCCGGGCGCGATTCGACGATCTTCGCAAATGCATTGAATCCCTGCACAGCTATGAAGTGCCGGAGGTGATCGCAATGCCCATTGTCGAAGGATCGGCCAATTACCTGAACTGGATCGAGCAATCCGTGCCCGAGTAGGACTATCCGGCATCGGACTTCTGAAGTCTCCGGGACTTCGGAACTCTGCCAGCTCCCTAAATCTTTCCCAGTGCGCTCCTCAAATCCTCTTTGAGGTCCCTCACGTCTTCCACGCCGACCGAAATTCGCACCAGCCCGTCGGTGATCCCCAGGCGCTGACGTTCCGCCGCGGGGACACTGGCATGCGTCATCGTGGCCGGGTGCGAAATCAGGCTTTCAACACCCCCGAGGCTTTCCGCCAGGGCAAACAGCCGGGTTGCGCCGAGCACCTTGCGGGCCCGGGAAATCGATCCGGTTTCGAACGCAATCATCCCCCCGAATCCCGACATTTGCCGGCTCGCCAGGGCATGCTGCGGATGTGATTTCAACCCGGGATAATACACCTTCCTAACCTTGGGATGCTTCTCAAGGAACGCGGCAATTTTTCGACCGTTGGCGTCGTGCTGGCGCATGCGCAAGCCCAGTGTCTTGGTCCCCCGCAGCAGGAGCCAGGAGTCGAACGGAGAGAGAATGGCCCCGACCGCATTCTGCAGGTATTGCACCCGGTCGGCATCTTCCTTATGGCGAAGGACCACCATCCCGCCGACCGAATCGCTGTGCCCATTCAAGTACTTGGTTGTGGAGTGGACGACGATATCCGCCCCCAAAGCCAGCGGCCGCTGGAAGTACGGCGACATGAAGGTGTTGTCCACGACCAGACGAACCTTGTGGCGCCGCGCCAGGCGGGCCACGGCCCGAAGGTCGGTGATTCCCATGATGGGGTTCGTGGGTGTTTCCACGAAAATCATCCGCGTGTTTTCCTGGAATGCGGCTTCGACTGCCGCCAGGTTGGAGGTATCGACATACGTGAACTGCAATCCCAGATTTTTCAAGACAAAGTTGAACAACCGAAAAGTGCCGCCATACGTGTTGTCCGAAACAATCGCGTGGTCTCCCGCCATCAAAAGCTTCAGAACCGTGTCGATGGCTGCCATCCCGGAAGCGAAGGCGTAGGCGGCCAGACCTCTTTCCAGGGCGCAGATGTTCCGCTCGATGGCCAAACGGGTGGGGTTCTGAGTTCGCGCGTATTCGAATCCTTTGTGCTTGCCCAGGGCTTCCTGCACGTAGGTCGAAGTCTGGAAGATGGGGGTGATGATTGCCCCCGTGGAGGGATCGGGAATCTGTCCCGCGTGGATCGCGTCGGTATCAAAACCCATAAAGACTCCTTTGTCAGAATGAAAGAATCGGCCGAACGAAAGGGACGCTGAGTCCCCGCCGTGGCAATGATGGATTGCTATCCGAAGATGTTCTTGCTGAGGTATCGCTCACCGCTGTCCGGAATGAGGGTGACGACGTTCTTCCGCGGACCCAGGCGCCTGGCAATTTGGATGGCGGCGAAAATATTGGCCCCTCCCGACCCGCCCGCCAGCACCCCCTCGCGCTCTGCCAGCCGCTTGACCGTGGCCAGGGAATCACAGTCTGCCACGGTGATCACCTCGTTGGCGAGGGCAAGTTCGAGAGTTTTTGGGATAAAACTGTTGCCGATCCCTTCCACCTTATGCGGCCCCGGCTTCCCCCCGGCAAAGATCGACCCTTCGGGCTCCACGACCGCGGCGTGAAGAGAAGGGATCTTCTCTTTCAGAAAACGCGCCACCCCCGTAAAGGTGCCTCCCGTGCCCGCCCCGATGGCAATGGCATCAATCGCCCCTCCCATCTGCTGAAAGATTTCCGGACCGGTGGTTTGATAGTGGACTTCAGGGTTGGCAGGATTTTCGAATTGTTGCGGGACAAAAGATCCGGGGATATCCTTGGCCAATTCAAAGGCCTTGCGTATGGCCGCCTCCATGCCTTCGGACCGCGGGGTTGTCACCACCTCGCCGCCCAACGCCCGCATCAGTGTCATTTTTTCCTGGCTGTAGCCTTCGGGAACAATCAGAATCACCCGGTAGCCCCGCTTGACGCCAATCAAGGCCAGCCCCACCCCGGTGTTGCCGGCTGTAGGCTCAATGATCGTTCCTCCGGGGGTCAGCCGTCGTTTTTCTTCTGCATCCTGGATCAGCCCGACCGCTGTTCGATCCTTGATGGATCCACCGGGATTGAAGAATTCGATCTTTGCCCAAATCTCAGCCGCAGGGCCCTCACAGATGTTTTTGAGGTGGAGGATGGGAGTATGGCCGATCAGTTCCTGAATGTTTTCGGCTTTCAGCAAATGCATATTGGGGTGACACTCCTCAGGAAGGATATGAAGACGAGACAAACCTTTCGAAATTAGCCGAATCAATGGGGACTGTCAATCCGAAAGTCTCTGGAAGGATGACCGGCGGCGCGTTCTTCCTGGAGCCAGCGGCATCTTTGGAACCCGCCAATGACAGGCCCAAGGTCCGTCAGCCTGATGCCTTCCAGTGGCCAACCCCTGCCTCAATCGAGGTGCTGATGGAGGAAACCGGTTACGCGCCCCCAGGCATCCGCGGCCGCATCGACATTGTACACATCCGGACGCGTGTTGTTGAAAAAGGCGTGCTGAGCGCCCGGATAGACATGCACTTCGCCCGCGAGACCATACTTTTGAATAGCAGTCTTGAGGCGGTTCATCTTGTCGACCGTTATCCAGGCGTCTTTCTCCGCCCCGATGAATAGAAGCGGGCAGCGAATATTCTTGATGGGATCATCGGGATCCGGGATATCGCCATAGAAAGGGGCAGCCGCTTTCATTTCAGGGATGTGACAAGCCCCGAGCAAAGTGAAGCTCCCTCCCATGCAGAACCCGGTGATGCCGATGCGACCTGATTTCACATAGGGCTGTGGGTGCAGATACGAGAAGGCTGCCCGGATGGACCGGACCCCGGCCTCCGGTTTCAATTCACCCATCCAGCGAGATGCCTGGTCCGCATCTTTGGCCACACGGCCGCCATAAAGATCGACCGCCAGCGTCACAAAACCCTCGCGGGCATAGCGCCGCGCCACATCCTTGATGTGATCATTGAGTCCCCACCACTCATGAATCAGAAGTAGCCCCGGAAGGGCCTGACTCGTTTTAGGTTGGGCCAGATAACCTCCCAGTTCCAACCCTTCGGACTTAAACTTCATTTCTTTCGCTTCGACTTCAGATTCGGGAAACTTTTGTGCAGGCATGGTTGCATCCTCTTTGAAGGAAACTCCGGGATTGCATCGTCCCCGGGGGTTGAGACACTTGTGGACCGAGGGGAATAACTTAAACCGAGTCACGAAAGATTTCAAACCAATTCATCGGTGGGGCGGTCGGTAGCCGGGGTAGCGCATACATCGCGCTTCTTGCGATGTGTGCGGCAAAGACTCTCGGTGCCCGACCCCGAAATTGAGCCACTGTCGGTGGTCTTGGCCACCCCCTCAGCAATTTTCATTTGTCAAACGTCCCGATCTGACCCTTTCGCACACAGAAGAAATTCTAGTCCGTTGCCTATTGGCTCCATGGGGAACTAACCCACAAATTACGATGAGCATCATCAACCGACGCTGATCTCATGCGGCGAGATAAAACTGGATTGATCACCGCCAGAGTATCGCTGTGATGCTGTGAATTGGGCTCATAGCCATCAAAATTACACGGCCTAATTCTGGCATCCCATTGATCAATCGGCTGTTCGATCATGGCAGGGCTCTTCCGTCGCTCACACCAAATCGACAATAGTCTCTCGCAGATATTCTCTTGAAGATCTCTACCGCTCTTGAATATACCCTTTAGTGTAATGTCAGCATCTTCCCCCAAAAGGATGTCCTTGCTCTTAATAAACGCTTCGATTTCTGACCTGTCTGGACATTTCGCAAGATGGAATGTCGATGTTGCTCTAGGAATGATTTGACCTTTCGCGTCCAATAAAAGAGCCTCTCGAGGAATTATTCGATGATAAGTAATTCGTCGTCCTCGATGGACAAACATGTTGCGATACTGGTTGGCCCACTCTAACCAGTCTTCGACTCCGCATAATCTTCTTGCCTGTTCGTAGAAAGTTCGAAAGTCGATTTGTAATCGAGAGCCGGCCGTATTTGAATCAACAATCCTAGACAGTGCATTTTCGGCCTTGCCAATGTCAGTGCGCCGCAGTGGAGTCGATAATCCCAGCACACTAATCATCATCGCGCCAAGGCAATCTAATGATGAACCGATGGCTCGGAAGAAGCCACAGACGTGCACTGCTTCCAGGCGGCTTGGTAAGTCATCCAGCGGTGATCGAGAAGGAGGCATCTTGCAGCTTAACTGACCGCTTGCATCCCTCGAAATCACGTCTGCAATTCGCTTGTTGTCCCTTTCTCTGGCGTCCAGCCACTCCAAATAATGAAGTTTGGCCTCCGCTAAATTCACTTCAATGCCAGTGGCACATTGATACGAATAGTCGCTGATTAGTATCCTTTCCTGGGTTGGCAAAGACCCCCACCATGAGATTCCGAGAGAGCTGTTATCAAGGTCACCAAGTATCTCATTGGATAATTTCGCTGCGCTTGGGACATCTGCGCCAATAGAAGAGTAGAACCTGTCCTCCGCTCCATCCTCGATTGAATAAGGTACACTAAGAGCTTTGATTTCTTCTTGACGCAATTCTCACCTCCGTCCGTCAAGAGACTGTTACACCATTGGTGGGGCAGATCGGGCCATTATCTTCCTCACTGGTTTCGACAAGTCTCTTTGAGGATTCGAGTTGCTTTCATCATCTTTTCCCAACTACCGACAATATTGGGATCTCCAAACAGGACGGCAGTCTCTTCTTCCTCTTCGTGAGTGTGAGATGTGGCTGAGGCCATCGCCTTCTCCCACAAATCATTACCCTCGGCATTTGGCTTAAACGCCAGAACCTTGTCAGCCCAATGCTCTGCTGCTTGATAATTGCCAAGCTGAGCATTTATAAGAGCAAGTCGGTACCAACTGGTCACATCATTCGGTTTAATCAACACTGCAAATTCAATTAGACTTTTTGCGGTTTTCAAGTCGCCTTGCTTTCCCAAAGAAATAGCAAAGCCGCCTAGTACCACACCCGATACGAGCCCGCACGCCCATTCGACGTCATCGGCTTTTTCTTTAAGGATCAAAGCCATTTTTTCAAGTATCCCACTTCCCCGGCAAATGTTGATAAGCTCCCTAGCATTTCGCGCTGAGCCAATCCTGTGTGCGATCACCTCGACAATGGAGGAGGGTACTTTATCCCACTCAGGAAGAGACGCCAAGATGTTAAAGGCGCCTTTATTATTACTTTCCTCGGTACTCTCGCCTTTCTCTTGAGCTAAATTTAGAACTTCTCGCGTCACGAGATCTCGGAGGATGAGGTCCCGAAGCCTGCCATAGTCAGCCTTTGAAGGGAGAACAAGGCCTATAAGGAAAGTGAGAACGGGCCAGAGGGCTGTGATAACTGCAGTGGCGTACCAACCCCGCATCAGGTCGTAAACGCTCAACCCAATGCAGCATATCCATTTGATTCTTATTAAGATTACTCCGAGGTCCACCAGCAACAAACTCATCGTTCTGTAGCGAATGAGCCACCACAAGCAATTCAAACACACGATGGCAACAATCACGACATACACGGGTAAAACCAATAACAGGAAAGGTGCCACAGATTGTAAGGCGAACAGTGGCCAATCTGCCCATTCGATCGCCCTTGCGAACAACCAGAGATGGTTTTCTTCACTACTGTGATCGGCTGAATTCCAGGTAAACATCGACCTCCTACGACGCTAATGGTTCGTTCTATTGACCCTGCCAGCACCAATGCCAGATATCATAGTGAAGATCGAAGCACATCACTTGCGTCAGTTCTTTTTCACCCTTCACTTTGGTTGCTGCGATCAGCGGCTTATTCCTTGTGTGTTTGACGAGAATTAGCGAGAATGAAAATTGAGAAGGCCTGCCCCTTCTCCCTCACTTATTGGTCGGGGCAACAAAGAAAGGCTGCCGTCCCAAGACGCGGTGTGGAAGTTCAGATGGTGGATCCTTCTATCTTCCAAAATCCTTCTTTCAGAGACAAGCCATTAATAGGAATCATCGCGGCAGCACTTCATTCCACGATGAGTTTGATCTTTTCCTCTTGAAGGAATACTTCACCCACATCGGCCGCGCCATTCCAGCTTTCAGAAATTCCAAGCGCAATCTTGGAAAGGGAGAGGGTCGAACCATTGTCTCCATAATAATTGAGAGTCGAGTTGCCGCTCCCTGACGTACCCAATTGAATAAACTGTATACGATTACCTCCGCCATCAGCCATCTGGGGAAGAACTATTGGAAAGGGCGCTGTCTGCTTAAAATCGGCAATTGGAATTGTCGTCAGCAAGAAATCACCGCGCGCTCTCACATTCATGGACAGCCAACGTTGTATCTCCAATATTCCAAGGACTCCCATTTGCCAAATGCCCCGGGCTGACCCGTCATCATCTTTGGCTGTATCGCTAGACCCCGTTTGCAGAGACATGGCCCTCGGCACTGTCGGTTACGTTTCCGGCTTCTTGGTCTCCGACGGCTTTGAACATCGCACCTGCGATATTAGGGCCGCGCGCACGCATCTCAGCTCCGTATGCTAAGTAATCAAGACTCCGAGCAGTTGATCGCAAATTGGTCTCACCCTCGAACACCCGTATACATACTTTTGAGAGTAAAGCCGCTGCTTGCTCCGGCCTGTCTATGAGTTCTTTCACATTCACAACTGCCTCACCCTGAGCTCCAGCCAGCAACTTAGGAGTAATACGCGCAGCTACGACCAGGGGGTCAACAGTCACCATTTTCGACAACATATCCTTAAATGTCCAATAGAACGATGGCGGCTGTGCGTGGTGTCCCCACTTCCGGTTCCACCTTTCTTGCAGCCATTCACAGAATTCGCGCCCAAGGAGGACTGCCACTCGCATTAGACAATGGATTTGTGGATTTAACGACCGAGCATAAAGTTCCGCAAGTGTCTGAGCAACCATTCTGTCGGGTAGTTTTAATATCCAGAATACTGAGGGCGCATAGAAATCACACACGGCGCTACGAAACAGAAGTGCGACATCAGCGTCGCTCTGTCTGACATGATGTCTTTCTGCGTAAATTCGGAAGTACACCGGCTGTCCAAGGAAGAAGTGGTGTTGCCCTCTTGCGAGGGCGCGGTTAGCGTCAATAACATTGTTGATTTCATCGAAGATGGCTTCTGAGACCTCCTCATGGACAAAAGTGCCCGCAGCTCTCTTTGGGTCCCTAGTGAGTAGTACTGGGGTAGCTTTAGGATCATTTACTGCTCGGACAGTGGTCACAAGGGATGAAGATAATCTCGACCCGCCGACGGGCTGGACGGTTATGACCCGCGAGCCGCGTGGTGCCTGAACAACTTTCCTAACATCTTTAATCCAAGATTTACGTATGATGTCGACTCGCCTCTCGATTACCAACCGTAGGTCCTCGCTATTACCAGGCTCGCTTTTTGCCCCGTGTCGAAAATAGACAGTCCCAACGCTAAATGCAGTCTTTTGCTTACCAGGGCTGATTTCATATGTGCCAGGCCTTTGAAACACGAGAGGGACTGGAACGCCCTGTATGACAAACGCGATTAGAGTTTGAGAGCGTTTCCTTAGCTCGCGAATGTCAAACTCAAGATCAGCAGGTCCAGTGTATTTCGAAATCTTATTGCCGATGTCGGCGGAGTCGATGATTGCCAGCGGTCCGAGAGAGGCCTTGCTCGGCCGCCCGACATTGTCGAGGCCAAAAACAATGATCCCCCCGCCGGAATTGGCCATGGCTACCATATCCTTAATGACCTCCAACCATTCTCCAAGTGAATTTGTATCGAACCCTTGCTTAAATTCGATGCGCTTTGACTCACGTTTGGCGAGGAGAGCTCTCTGAACTATGTCTGTCATGGGCTTGTTTGGTTAATTTCAGTGACAATCGCCGTACTTGAGTTCCCAAACACTTAGAAATGTGTATGTCTCAACACCACTATGAGGCAGGACGCTCCGACAGGTGGTTGTTTTGGGGGCATCAGATCGAATGGAAAGGTCTGACCCAAAATTCGGCTCATCTCTGCGGGCCCTGCCGGTTATACAGAACTGACACAACAAGTCACTGTTCTAGCGACCCCCACTTGTCTAATGTCCCGATGGAATCTGCTTCCATCCTCTTCTCTTTTCATTCTTGGGGAATCCACCCAAATAAGCGGTAACGGACAAACGCAACCGCGAAACGCACAAGTGAAATACGGCGACTACGGGAAAACGAAACCCTAACCCGCTTGGGACGCCCCTTTGTTGGTCTTACGATATATGTTTTGAAGAGTAGAAGAATGAGACGCTCATCGTATTGCGCCAAGGCGTCGAATGAGGTGGGATTTCGGGGGGCTAAAGAACGATTCCCAGAGTTGATTGTATATTCGAATTTGCACCATGTTCTTCTGACCGGATCGAAGCCGCTGAGTTGAATTACACTCCTCAAAGAATTCGGACTGTCGGCAAGGTTCTCAGCCTCAAATCTGATCGGCGTGACTGACTGGCTGCTAAAATTAATTAGCCCCTCATCGAAAGAGTTTATTTCTATACGAGCACGCTTCCTCATTAATTCGATCAAATAAGTAATCCCACCAATCGTCACGATGAAAGTGAGGATCTTGTAGCCAAGTTGTACCCACTTGGAGTAATCGACAGCGATCATGTGATATCGCCTCGCCCTAATCCCATCCTGTTGGCGTCTCCACCTAACGCTATTCCTCAATTTTCTTTCTCTGTCCTCACAGCAAGATCCTTAATGATGGCCGCGCAGGCATCTTTGACGGCGTTGCCCAGGCTTCGTGTGGATCCGCTGGCGATGGAGTCGCCGTCCTTGTTGAAAACGGCGAATTTGTTGTCCTTTAGCGCGTAGCCCTTGCCTCCTTCGTGATCGAGCAGCACTATGTAGTCAGCTTTCTCCTGCTTCATGTTGACAGTGACGCCCGGACAACGCTCGCCAAAAGTTTTGATGATCTCAGCGGTTTGGGGGCGAGCACCGCCCTTGACCGCACCACCGAACCCGTTGCTGGTGCCTCCAAATCCTCCAGCAATTTCCCATGATTTGCTGTCGGTCACAAATACACGAGGTTTTTCTTTATCTGCCGCAAAACAGGTACTACAGATGAAAAAGAAAGAGAAAAGGGCCCTGCTGATATTCATGAAGCCTCCAAAGGGAAAGGGTCAATCCGTCCTGGAATGGCAACAAAGAAACACAGGTGAGCGACAACGGCCAGCCAATCACCGCATCTAGAAGTGGGGCCCGACCTGGGGGTCGCCTGGCCGGTAAGAAGTGTAGGACTCGCTAGAACGGAATTCAAGGGGAATATAGTTGGCGAAGGGAAGAACTAACGCGGGCGGGAGGATTGGCCGAAGCGGAGATTCCAAATCCCAAAGGCCAAAATCCAAAGAAATCCAAATTCCAAACGATAAGCAGATTCCAATTGTTGGCTCATTTTGAGTGTCAGATCTCTGCATATGGCAATCAGTCAAGAAAGTTCCTTGTCTTGACAATAACAAACTACCATTTCACGATTGCAGAGATCTGACGCTCATCATTTCAATTAACGAGGATTTCTTTGGCATCCATCGCGTGCTGCGTTCTTTACCGGGTGACGCATCAGACGAATAGGTAGAATGTAGGTGCCTGACCACCTGTTACTGCTAGTCGGCCATCTATCCCAAATGATATGATGAGAAACCAAGAAACCGGAGGTTCTGGGATGAAGGAAATCATTTTTTTGGTCGAAGAGGCGCCCGAAGGAGGCTTTGTGGCGCGCGCCCTCGGAGAGTCCATCTTCACGGAGGCGGACGACATCGAGTCCTTGCACCGGCAAGTCCGGGACGCAGTGAATTGTCATTTCGATAATGCAGCCTCACCCAAAGTCATCCGCCTGCACTTTGTGCGGGAAGAAGTCATCGCCCTGTGAAACTCCCTCGGGACATCTCCGGCGAAGAGTTGGCCAAAGTTCTGGGACGGCTGGGTTACCACGTCACCCGTCAGACCGGCAGTCATATTCGTTTGACGTGTGCCCTTCCCAGCCAACACCACTTGACAATTCCCGCGCACCACCCGTTGCGTGTGGGCACCCTGGCGGCGATTCTTTCTGAGGTCGCCGCCCGTCAAAAAATTTCAAAAGAAGAAGTCATGGCTAGAATTTTCGAAAGGAATTAACGGCAAGCTGCTCCACCTGATGATTCCATGCTCCCGCCTCTCAAACCCATTCCCATCAAAGAGCGCCTTTCCATCCTGTTTGTTGAGAAGGGAAATCTCGACGTCTTGGACGGCGCGTTTGTTTTGGTGGACAAGAACGGAGTGCGAACGCATTTGCCCATCGGCGGGGTGGCCTGTCTCCTACTGGAACCTGGCACGCGCGTGTCTCATGCGGCGGCGGTCCTCGCGGCACGCGTGGGGACACTGCTTGTCTGGGTGGGCGAAGCTGGTGTGCGATTGTATTCGTCTGGACAGCCCGGCGGAGCGCGGTCGGACCGATTGCTGTATCAAGCGCGACTGGCACTCGATGACGACGCTCGTCTCAAGGTGGTACGCAAAATGTACGCGATGCGTTTTGGAGAAGAGCCGCCCAGCCGCCGCAGCATTGAGCAGTTGCGCGGCATCGAAGGGGCGCGTGTCCGCGAAACCTATCATCTACTGGCCCGAAAATACGGAGTGGAATGGAAGTCGCGTGAATACGATGCGACCGAGTGGGGGAGTGGCGATTTACCTAACCGCTGCCTGAGCTCCGCTGCGGCTTGCCTGTATGGAATTACTGAGGCCGCTGTGCTGGCAGCCGGGTATGCGCCTGCTGTGGGCTTCATTCACACGGGTAAGCCGCTATCGTTCGTATACGATGTTGCCGACATCTTCAAATTCGACACCGTGGTACCGGTGGCCTTTCGCACTGCCGCCAAGAAGCCTGAGAACGCGGAACAGATGGTCCGACTGGGCTGCCGCGATAGTTTTCGAGAAAGCCACTTGTTGGAAAAGATCATTCCAACCATTGAAGAAATCCTGGCCGCCGGAGAATTGACTCCTCCTGAACCCACCGAGGAATCGATCCCTCCGGCCATTCCCAATCCGGAGGGTCTGGGCGATGCTGGTCATCGTGGTTGAAAACGCGCCTCCTCGCTTGCGGGGACGCCTCGCAATTTGGCTATTGGAAATCCGCCCCGGCGTTTACGTGGGAGATTATTCGGTTCGAGTCAGGGACTATGTCTGGAAGCAGGTGGAGGACGGCATTGAAGAAGGAAACGCAGTTATGATTTGGTCCGCACGGACAGAGTCGGGATTCGACTTCCTGACTTTGGGAAAGAACCGACGCATCCCTTGTGAGATGGATGGCGTCAAATTGGTGTCGTTTTTGCCCCTGGAGCCCGAAAAAAAAGGCGAGGCTCAGAATTAGGCTGCAATGGTCTTTCTTGGTCACAAAACGTTGGTAATTTCAGGCCTGGGTAACTGACACCCACGAATCAGTGGGTTGGAGGAAGTGTGTTCCCCACGCGCGTGGGGATGAACCGATCCGCGCAATCGAGGCGAGCGGCGCTGAAGCGTGTTCCCCACGCGCGTGGGGATGAACCGGCGGGTTTATACGTCATGGCGGGACGAAGGTCGTGTTCCCCACGCGCGTGGGGATGAACCGATTTCATCTGTTCGGACAATGAGCACAACAATGTGTTCCCCACGCGCGTGGGGATGAACCGTAACCGGGATTCTTGACCAATTCCATTCGGGCGTGTTCC
>JAIQFV010000041.1 GCA_020073085.1 Terriglobia bacterium
TTGTTGATATACTTCTTGCTAGGGGTCGTTTGTTTGGTCATTGTCCGCTCCTTTGAAAAAGTGATCTGTCTTTCCGAGGAGCTTACCAAAAAACGACCCGCTCATTCGAGTCGTCACGGTCCTTCATAGGATCTGACCCATTAGGTCCTCTTTATCGCCCGGGCCTCGAATCACATGTTCGAGCCCAATGTTTTCCAGAGGAAATTCGAACATTCTCCACTAAGTGGTTAGAAGAGCAGCAGTAAGAGTTCACAACAATCGAAAAATAACCGAAAAGGGACTGTCCCTAGGGACAGTCCCTAGGGACAGTCCCTTTCGATTCGGTGGGCCGGCTTCGGGCATCCCTGCCGCGACCGTTCGATTAGTTATGGTGGGCAAAGTTCCCGGCCTAATCCCGAATTCCGGGGTTGACGGTAATGTCCTACAATCAGATGGAATCTATTTCACTTCACTCTTGTCCAAATTAGGTTTCTTGGTCTCGGCAATTTGGACAGCAGGTGACCGTAATCTGATTGACAACCCGTTGATCGAACCTATCAAAGGGCCTGAAAATCGGTTTCCAGGAGGGATTTCAGCAATTTGGCTGAGAATCAATGGCTTAATCCGTCCAAATGCCGCTTTTCTCAGCTAATTTGGACGGCAGTGATTTCACTTCAACAAGGAGACTAAACATGGCCGCACCCGTGGTTCACTTTGAGATTATGGGAAAAGATGGAAAGAAACTTCAAGACTTTTACAGCAAATTGTTCGATTGGGAGATCGATGCCAACAATCCGATGAATTATGGTCTGGTTAAGGCCAGTGGGAAGGGAGGCATCGGGGGCGGAGTTGGAGCCGCCCAGGCGGGAGCGCCCGGGTACGTGACTTTTTATGTGGCGGTCCCTGACCTCGATGCCTGCTTAAAGAAGATCGAGAGCATGGGCGGCAAGACGCTCGTGCCTCCCACCGAGATTCCTAACCTGGTCACCTTCGCCATGTTCCTGGACCCGGAGGGCCACACCATTGGACTGGTAAAAGGATGACTGGCGGGTGGCGCATACATCGCGTTTTGTGCGAAGAGTGCGAGCCATCTAGAGGATTGGAACCGCACACATGCCAAGAACGCATGTGTGCGCCACCCAACTCCTCCGCAATCGGCAATCCGAATTCCGAAATCGTATCATGCCGGCCGAATCCAATTCTCCCTAAGCTCCCGCCGCCTTCCGTAAACTTGCAGATTTCCTTTGCTCCATCGATAGCAGCGTTTCCTTACGCTTGATCCCCCAGCGATAACCACCCAGGTGGCCGTCTTCCCTGACCACCCGATGGCAGGGAATCACGATCGACACGCGATTCGTCGCGCACGCGCGGGCAACCGCTCGAGCCGCCCGGGGTCGGCCCAGGGACCGGGCAACATCGCTATAACTCCGTGTTTGTCCATATGGGATGGACTGCAGTTTGTGCCACACCTCCCACTGAAATGCGGTCGCTCGGACATCGAGGGGCAGTTTGAGTTGAGGTTGGTTTCCTTGAAGGTGTTTCACGATGGAGTTGACCCACTGACCCAGGCCCGATTCCTCGCGACGAATCTCAGCGGACGGATATTCCTCGTGAAGCACCTGTTCGAGCGGCCGGTCAGAGTCTCCCAAACTTAGAAAGCAAATTCCGCGGTTGGTTGCCGCCACCAGAAGGCGGCCCAGCGGCGAGTTGTTTACCGTGTAGCGGATCATCATTCCTTTTCCTCCTTTTCGATAAGCGGTCGGGGTCATGCCGAGATGTGGGCCGGTCTTTTCATAAAGACGACTGCTCGACCCGTAGCCTGCCTCGTACAGGGCAGTCGTCACATTCCGGCCGTTGCGCAAATGCGCCTTGAAATTCTTCAGGCGGCAGGCTTCTGCATACTGTCGCGGTGTAATTCCCATCAACCGCTTGAAGGTTCTCTGGAGGTGATGAGGACTGAGACCAACTTGGGCGCTCAGTGCATCCAGGGTCACAGTCTCTTCCGAACCTGAGTCAATAATGGCGCAGACGCGGCTGACCATCTCGGCCTGAGGATCGCGACGGACCTCATCCCGAGGGTGGCAGCGGCGACAAGGTCGGAAGCCTGAGCGCTCTGCCGCGTTCGGCTCCGGGAAGAAAACCACCTGCGCGCGCTGCGGGCGACGCGCCGGGCAGGACGGACGACAATAGATCCCCGTCGAGCGAACCGCAAACACGAAGGCCTTGTCTGATTGGGTGTCCCGGTTTAGAACGGCCTGCCACCGCAAATCATCGGATGGTACTCTTGGGGATTGGGAATTGAATTCTTGTGAATGCAAACTCTTCGACCTCCATCTTCTTCGATATCTATGTAGACCCGGCCATCATTGACGAAGATAGGGCAATTCATCGCCGAAATCTATCCGAATCTTGCGGTCAAAACGGGAAGGGTTTAGGGGAGATTGCGCATCCTCGGATAGATCGGAGTTTGCCCCCCCCGCCCGACGATCCGCCCTTGCCGCTTTCCGTGCCCGAGCCCTGCTTCAATTGTAGATTGCGCCGACGTCACCCCCGATTTCTATTCCAATGGGGTTGTTTGGGGATTAGCTCGTCTCGACCTGATTCCAGCATTCTTATTTCTCTTTCTTCGCTTACTTCGCTTTAAAGCGGACTAAAAAACGCAAGGATCTTCTGGGACCCCTGAAAATTTTTGTGTGTCATACCACACGATGTTAACGACCCCAGGCTCTAATTTTCAACTGGGTGGGCCCGTCAAGCCCAATCATCCTTACGGCACCATGCATCTCCCACCCTGAAAGAGTTCTCACAGTCCCTCTGTAGTGGAGCCTTTGAAGAAACAGATGAAGTATCGTCCAAACAAGAACTTACGCTTCGGTTAAAGCTGGCAATGTGCTCGGTCCTTTTCGTTCTGATTTCTTCCATGCCACATCTTTGTCTGTGAACGCCCCGTGTTATCGCGTCTTCCCAGCGGGCCCCTCTTGTTTGCATCCCCTGGGGCTTGACGTTTTCTTCTCGATCGCCATCCAGGCTTTCACCAACCAGGTGTGTCCACTTTCAGAAGAAGGCCGTTTGGCACATTTTTTGCTGTAGAAAATGTATACCCAGCTTGAGTCTCCGGTGCAGGAGATGTAAGCCGCCATTCTGCGAAATCCAGGGATGAGGCTCGAGCCGAGTGTTCTGGAGGCAATTATCGCGCAGGTGACCAGCAAAACGAGCCAAGGTGGAAGACACAGTGAGGTTTACCGTCGATGTGGATGACATCGGTCGCTATGCCGATGTTGTTCCTGAGACGAAGGAGTTGCCTGATTACAGATGGCGTTGTTTGGACTGAACGTCATGGCCGGAGCTCTGTGGGGGGCACAACGGCTGGGATGTTTCTGAGTTGAAATTACCACCGAAGGTTTCGACCCGGGGCATCAAATTAAGGAGGCGAGAAAGAGGCTACTCTCCCGAAGATGAGCCGAGTTGCCTCGGTACCATAGAGATCTCTCCGACTTACAAACCGGCTGGCAAGACAAGAAGGACTTGTTTTCTCCTCGCGTTCCATTTTTCCGAGGCAATCCTACATCTTCGTTCGGAAAGCGAAAATCATTGCCGGTATTGTCGGGTTGGGGCGATTGGGCCAGCCAGTTCATTTTGTCCTCGGAGTTGCAGACGACTTAATAACCTGGAATTAAAGACCAAGCCGCCCGATCACTGTGTCTTTCATTTTTCCTATCGACCAAAAGGAGGAATCATCAATGAGACAGAAAAGATTTAAGCAGCTAACGGTAATGGTGGCTATTGTTTTTGGTATCTTGGGGCTTAGCTCCGCGACGCTAGCGAACCAACAGGTTGGCCAAACCGTTTTGCTCGGATCAACCATTCCGAAGTTCGTGGAGCCAGTCCCCACCTTTAACGGGAGACGAGCGGATGGTACCCGGGCCGGGCGTCTTCTCACGCTCACGGCGGAGGAGTTTCAGCAACAAATTCTCCCGTCCAGCTTTTATGAGAAATTGCCGACCTCAGTCATATACAGGGACCCTGTTACCGGCAAGATTGTGGCCAGGATCAACCCTCGAAAAGGCACCTATGTTTGGGGGTACAAAGTCAATGATGGGAATAGGATCCTGGGTCCTTCGTATCCCGGCCCCACCATTGTGGCCGAGCGAGGTACCCCCACAAATGTGAAACTGGTCAACAACCTGGTTCCTTTTCCTGGTTTACCCGGGCCCTTGCTCCAGAAATTTCTCACGGTGGATCTCTCTTTTCACTGGGCCAACCCCCTGAATCAATCCATGTCAATTCCGGGCACCGATCCCTCCACCGGTCTTGACTTAGGGAATCCGGCCTTCTATGGCGGGCCCCAGCCCATGACGGTGCACTTGCATGGGGCAGAGGTACCCTCGGCCTTTGATGGTGGCCCGGACACCTGGTTCACCCCGGGCAAAACCATTAAGGGAAACGGCTTTGTCTCGGACCTGTACTCCTATCTCAACAACCAGGAAGCCACCACTCTGTGGTACCACGACCACGTCCTCGGTGAGACGCGTCTGAATGTTTATTCCGGACTGGCGGCCTTCTACCTTCTCAGGGGTGATCCGGAGGCAGACGTCTATCCGCCACTACCCAATGGGGACCAGGAGGTTGAGCTGCTCATCCAGGACAAACAGTTCGACAGCAATGGTCAGTTGTTTTTCCCGGATGGGAATCCTCCGGGCGCAGGTCTGAACGGCGATCCGGGCAACCCCACACTTCATGCCTACGCCATCCCTGAGTTTTTCGGCGATGTCATCGTGGTCAACGGCAAGAGCTGGCCGTACATGAGCGTTGAACCCCGGCGCTATCGCTTCCACTTCCTGAACGGCAGCAATGCGAGGATGTATGCCTTGCAGCTGGCAGATAAGGCGGGCAATACCTCCGGGCCGAAAGTCCCGACTATTTGGCAGATCGGCTCTGATGGCGGTCTGTTTGACAAGCCAGTGAAAATTGATGCCTTCACGCCTTTTACGTTCGACCCCACCGGTGGTTTCACGGGTTTCCCTGGACCACGGTTGTTCTTCGCCCCGGCGGAGCGGATGGATGTCATCATCGACTTCTCCGGTTTTCAGGGACAGACCTTCACCCTGGTGAACGATGCCAATCATCCCTTTCCAGGGGGTGATCCCTCGGACCCCACGCTCGATGGGCTTATCATGCAGTTCCGCGTCAACAAGCATCTCTCTTCAGCTGACCTCAGTTTCAATCCAGCCGCGCACGGCGCGACTCTGCGCAATCGCGACAGGATCGTCCGCCTGGCCGACGGCAAAGCGGGCCTGGCCCCCGGGGTGAGAGTGGATAATACCCGGCGGCTGGTGCTCATCGAGCAGGAAGATCCCGACACCGGCGCCCCCGTGAAGGTAGTAATCAATAATACCCATTATGATGGAAATACGCCTATGGGCGCGTTCCCCTGGCAAAATGGGATGCCGATCACGGACTCGATCCCTTATAACAATGGCAACATCAATGTAACGGAGATTCCTCAGATAGGCTCCACCGAGGTCTGGGAGTTTATTAATCTCACCCCGGATGCCCACCCCATCCATATCCACCTGATTCAGTTCCAGGTCCTAAGCCGGCAGGTGTACAACGTTGGGGATGTCGTACCTCCTATCGTTACTCCCGGGACCTACCGGTTTGATGCGTGGGAAGCCGCCTTTGGAAGTGGAGGAGCCCGATACGGCGATGGGCCGCCCTTGGATTACCTGAGCACCACGCCGATGGGCGGTAATCCGGATGTGACCCCGTATCTGATAGGCAGTCCGCTCCCGCCCGATCCCAATGAGGCCGGGTGGAAGGACACCTTGAAGATGTACCCGGGCACAGTGACACGCCTTGTCACCCGCTGGGCCCCGCAGGATGTCGAGGTGGGCCATGTGCATGGGGGGCAGAACAGGTTTGCCTTTGACCCGACGGCGCCTTTGGGGATCAAAAACGACGGGTTTGGCTTCCCTGGTGGACCGGGCTATATGGTGCATTGCCATATCTTGGACCATGAAGACAACGACATGATGCGACCGTTCGAGTTAAGCTTCTCGCCCCAGCATTAGTAGCGACTGTCCGAGGGGGAAGCTTGAAGTGAGGGCCACCTTGCCACCCCGGCGCGGCCCTCGCGCCTCCTCAGACATCGCTCTCGCACGGGGAGTGACCAACCCGATCTCTCCTCTCCCCGTGCGATTTTAATTATTGAGGAATTGAGACAGTCCCGAGGGGGATGGCGCATACTTCGATCCATCGGAGGGTGCGGGCCATCTGAAGGAATGGAGTTCCACTGCGGATTCACAGCGGTGATTCTGAGATTCAAGCGAACTGGTACAAGGGAATGAGGTGTTTTGGGAATGAACGACTCATGCCCATAGTACACCAGAGAACAAGATTCGCACACACGCCAAGAACGCGTGTATGCGCCACCCGTCCGGACTATTCGCCAGGCGTCCGAACATTTCGAATTTCCTGATCAAATGCCCGATTCATTTTCAGCCCGGGGTGCATTTCCAATCCGCGGTTCACTTCCATTCAGAGGATTATTTCCAATCGGAGTCTTATCTCCAATCAGAGGCCCGGAGGGCCGCCCGAATGTAGCCCCGTCCGAGCCCCGAACTTTTTCTCTTTGCGGGGCGAGGGCGGGGTAAGGGTCCGAAAGGAGATTGGAGCCCCGGAGGGGTGAAAGAATCTCTTCAATTCCGAATCGATCGACGGTTCACTTAAGCAGGGTTTTTTCTGGATGGTTCATACCTCGATGGACTGAGGTATGTGCCGCCCGCACTCTGCTACTTGTTGCCAAACCGATGGTCCGCCTGCTCTGCGGCTCCGGGGTAATCAGTTCGGAAGCCGGGCTGCATAATGAAATTCGGAACGTTCCCGAATTGACTCAAGGCCAGATTTATCTCGGCTTCTTCTCCCCCTCTCCCCCGCACTTAGCCACGATGAGAGTAATATCGTCTTGCTGTTCGCGAGGGCTGAACTGGCGGACTTCCGCAACAATCGATGCGATCAACTCTTGTGGAGCCTGATCTCGATGCCGCTGCAGCGCTTCGATCAGCCGCTGTTCCCCGAAATCCTCTTCCTCGTCGTTGAACGATTCAGTAATCCCGTCGGTGCAAAGGACGAGGGTATCTCCGGTGAGAAGTTGGCGTTCCGCTATTGTGCCATCCCATTCCCGGAAGAGTCCCAGGACCGTGCACGTGGAATCGAGCTTCTCGATGGTATGATCGCTCCTCAGGAGAAGCGCTGAAAGATGGCCGCAGTTCACGTAGCGCAGGCGGCGCTTCGCTTCGTCGTATTCCGCGAAGAAGAGGGTGGCGTAGGCGCTTTCGGGCGTGTTCTCGTAAAACATCCGGTTCACCGATTGCAGCAGGCCCTGGGGGTTATCCCACGCGGTCGCGCACTGGCTGCGGAGATTCGCCTGTAGATTGGCCATCAGTAGGGCCGCGGCGATTCCTTTCCCCGAAATGTCGCCGACGACTAATCCGAAACGCCCTTGACTCAGATCCAGGAAATCGTAATAGTCGCCGCCGACCTGGCGGGCTTGAATACAGATCCCCGCGTATTCGAGTGCCTTGATGCGCGGCAGCGTTTGGGGGAAGAATCTTGCCTGCACCTGTCTTGCAATCTCCAGCTCCTGGGCCGCGCGGCGCTCTGACTCCAGCCTCTCCGCACTGGCCCGTCGTTGCGCTTCGACCTCCCGGCTCACTTCATCGAAGCCGACCAGATCAAAGGAGTTTCCATCCACATCGCTGAAGCGAGTGAACACTCCTCCCCAGGCCGGTGGCTGCTCCTCGCCCGGTGTCGACGACATCTTCGAAGGCGCGGCTGTCGCCGGGCGCTCATAGCGGACACGCCGGAGGCGTGGTGCAAAATGAAAGCGAACCCCGCGCTTGTGCCATTCAATGTACTTGGCGGCCACATTGTCGGTGACGAAAACAACGCCGGTAGGCCGACCGATGAGCTGGTATTCATAGGATTCGGGCTGAGGGGCGACCAGCGTGAGCACCGCCGTGCCGTCGGGAGGGGAGACCGCGACCCAACGGTCACCGGATTGCAGTCGGGCATCAAATGCTACCTCAAACCCGAGTTGATCAACGAAGAATCGCAGGCTTTGATCCTGATCTCGGACGAAAACCTTAACGGCGTGGACACGCAGGTGGCGGGCCTGGCGATCCAGGCCGACACCGGACAGGTCTGGTCCCTCAGATGAAGGAGGACTCCACATTGGAGCGATTATAGCTCACGGAATGATCGAGGTCATTCTTTCGAATTTTTCGGTCCAATTTTGAACCCAGAATGTTAAGGGGTCAGGTGAAAGCTCTTTCGCGGAATTGATTCACCGGTCCCGTGTTGTCCGGCCCCGATGGGATAACCCCGCCGATTTCCCTTGATAACGGACCTCTCGAACCCTACAATCGGTGACGTTGCACTGGTCCGAGCGGCGCCGCGCGACGAACTGGCCTTGGAGTCTCAGTCGGGATGCGCGGCCGGTAGAACGTCCTTCCTCGACGTGCCTGAAGGCCGATGGACACTCCACGACACACCTCGTCCACCCAACAGACGCCCTGTGCAGACTAGCTCCTCGGAAAGACCCAAGCAACCCCGCTGGTAACCCGGTTTTCAAATTCAAGGCTGAACTTATTTGGGTGATCCCGGCGTGAAGGAGGCTCTTGACCCAGGATTTCAAATCCTTTTCTCACCTGCTCTGGTGGAGCCCGCGGGACTTACTGGGGGCCAGAGACCAGCGCGGGACCTTGCTTGTCCTGTGTCTGTGGTTCGTCGCGTGTGCGCTCTCGATCGTCTCCGGTCTTTTGACCACGACGTGGAACGCGATCGGCCTTCACTTTGGCCCGCTTACGATAGACGTCACCTTCTATCCTCCGTTGACCTTGTGTCTGCTGCTCACCCTGTGGCTTGGCCCGTTGTGGGGGATTGTTCCAGCCTACTTGACCAGCCTGATCCTCGCTCTTCATACCGGCATTCCGCTCACCACCGGCATGATTTTCAGTCTGGCAACGCCCATCACACTGGCCGTGGTATGGAGTTCCATGGTGATGCTGGAGGTGACTCCTTCGCTCCGCACTTGGGCGGACTGGGGCCATTTTGCCCTGCTGGCGCTCATCGCCACCGGCGCGTCTTCAGTAGGCGCCCTGGTTTGGAACTACCATCACAGCCTGCCCTTCTCCAAGGCGCTGGCGGTCTGGGAAGGATGGGTGCTTGGCGACTGCATGCAGGTGGTGTTGATTGTCGGGCTGCTGTTGTATGGGTTTCATCGTCCGGTCCAGAAGTGGATCGCCACGCAAATTGCCGTCCCGCCCCGGCAATCGTTAAATCCCCGATTCTATATTGCTGTGTGCATCCTCGTTTTCATGGTGATGATTGGAGTGGGAGGAACCGCGGGAAAGCTCTTCCTCGCTTCGGTGTATTCCACTCAACGCGGAGGCAGCATACCGCTCAGTGTGCTTCGTGAGACGCTGGGGGAGGGGGCTTTTTTCTTCGGCGTTTACGCGGCCGTGGCCATCGCTTCGCTCATCGTGTTTTCCTCGACGATCGGCAGTGAACTGGAACGCCGCATGCGCGACATCGCGGAACGCAAGCGAGTCCAGGAGGAGCGCGAAAAGCTGATTGCCCAGCTCCAGGAGGCGCTATCAAGAGTCAAGCTGCTCAGCGGGATGTTGCCCATTTGCGCACACTGTAAAAAGGTCCGCGACGACAAGGGGTATTGGAACCAGATCGAAGTCTTCGTGCGCGAACATTCGGAGGCGGAGTTCAGCCACGGGATTTGCCCAGAGTGTTTGAAGAGTCTGTATCCGGATATTTATGAGAAGGTGGAATCAGAAATCACAGGCCAGCCAAGGATGTGATTTGCTCATCGCGATTTGCCCTCCTACAATTCGCTATGTCAAATCTTTTCAACTCGAATGAATTGCTGAGGAAAGCGGGGTGCCGCAGGCATGCGTTGTGTGCATGCCTGCGTCTGCCAGGATCCTGAAGAAAATCGCCGTCCGGTGACCTTATGGGAAGGCTGCGGTGGGAGGAGCGGCGTGAGCCGATCTTCGCAGACATGCACAGAACGCATGTCTGCGGCACCCGCCGCTTGTACGGATCTGTGCGGGGGGTGCCCGGTGACGGGCATCCCTACCGCGACCTATTCATATTCAAAGGGGTCAGTTGCTTCGGGCGTAACGCGGCAGCCCGTTCACTTCTTCGGGGTTTCTGGTTCGACGACAATCTGGTCATGAATGAAGCGGGTGGCATGGGTGAGACCATCCCGTACCATGACCTGAACCGTGTAGATCCCCGCTGGAAACTGTTTGAGGGGGATGATTAGCGCGAGAGGTAGTGCTCCATTTTCCATGTTCGGCAACTCCGTCATGTGCGTAAGCGGCTGTTCATACACGGTTTTCTCCTG
Organism: Terriglobia bacterium; assembly: GCA_020073085.1. Lineage (NCBI taxonomy): Bacteria > Pseudomonadati > Acidobacteriota > Terriglobia > Terriglobia bacterium. The sequence goes on from JAIQFV010000041.1 coordinate 10,400, forward strand.
CGTCATGACGGAATAACTCAGGAGCAGTGTTGGAGCTTTGCTGGTTGGATCGATTGCCAGGTTGTAGACGGCGAAAAAAAGAATCAGTCGCCCATTCCGATAGAACTTTCTACCAACGGATTGATAAACTCTCGTCCCATTGAACACAAGCGGATTCTTCTCGTCGAGAAGTTGAGCCTCCATATTTCCAAGGAGACTCGACACAGGCTGCAATTCGGCGGATAAAACCAGGCTGCTAGTTGCGAATTGGCCGGTCTGAATGGCCGGGATATCCAGCGGCTGCTCCACCGTCCCGATCAGATTCCCTTGGTCGCGCACAGCCATCTTGAGGCGGTACTTCCCGGATGCAAGATTGAAGTAATTGGGATAGGTGATCGCGGCATCCTCCGGCAGATCCTTCATCTGGTTTTCGTCGATCTTGAAAGGGATCGTCTCGCTAAAACTAAGGCAAGTGAGGGTCAGATCCGAACTTTTCTACAATTGGTTCTAGCTTTTCTGTATTGTGGGGGCGAATGAGAATGAGGCGCCGCAACTGTCGAATTGTATAAAAGCTCAGACCCGAGCAATTAGGCAAGGCTTACCCTGTTGTCTGATCCCGCCTGGCCCGGGGTGCCGCAGGCATGTGTTGTGTGCATGCCTGCGTCGGCCAGGATCCTGGAGAGAATCGCTGGCGGTGAGACCTTATGGGAAAGCTGCGATGGGAGGAGCGGCGTGAGCCGATCTTCGCAGACATGCACACAACGCATGTCTGCGGCACCCGGTATTTTCCAATTGCGCGGAGAAATCACCCCATTCATCGTGTGGCTTTGCAGTGAGACGAAAGCTCCTTAACCCACGCGCTTCAGACGCCGGAGGGCGATCGCCGTCAGAGCCAAAGTGAAGCCGGTAAGAATGGCGATATGCATGAGGGGCGGGCCTTGACTCGACGCGCCCTCCACACGGCGCACCAATTGGTTTAAGTAATATGCGGGCGAGGCAAACGCGATCCACTGTATGGACTTCGGAAGCGGGATAAGAAATCCCGAAAGATAAAGCATCGGAAAATAAACGAGATTCACAAAGCCCGGCGCGCTCTTGCCTGTGACCCGGGTCCCAATAAACAGCCCGATCGCACAAAACGGCAGCGCCCCCCAGATGTTGATGACGGCGACACTCAAGAGTTGTCCCGCAGTCAGGCGCAAATGGCCGAGGGGGGCGGCAGCGATCATGGTGACCATGACGATGGCGACAAACATCATGGACATGAGCATCTTTGAAAGCAGGTAGGCCGCCGGAGGTGTGGGCAGGGCACGCTTGAGGGTGAACAGCCCCTGCTCGCGTTCCATGGCGATCGTGATGCCAAACGCGAACAGTCCGGGTCCGATCACGCCCAGGATGGAAAAGGCCGTAAAGGTGAACAGGGCTCCCGCGGGCTCGCTCCGCAAAGCAGGGCCGTAGAGAAGCACGGCAAAGAGCAGGTAAAGGAGGACCGGGAGCGCCAGGAACGGCCCCGCGAACGCCGGGACTCGGAACATGCGCACACACTCGTACTTTGCTTCGGTGAGATACGCTCGAAACAGTCGGCCCGCAGGCATCACGGTGCTGAGGGCTCCATCGCTGCCGGCTTCCAGTGGATAGGTATTCATTGTCTTTTCTCCCGTGTCAGTTCTGTAAACGCTTCCGCAAGCCCGGCACTGCGAACCTCCAACGACCGCAGGTTCTCATCCCCGTCCAACAATCGTCGGACGACCGCTTCCGCATCGTTAGAGGTGATGAGCAATCGCTGCGGATCGCGCTCAGCGCTCTCCACTTCCGGCCAGGCGCGGATCTCTTCCAGGGAAAGGACTGTAGTGCAGCGGATCTGTTTGCGTGACACAAGGCCGCGTATCTCACTCACCGTACCCGCTGCAATCCCTCGGCCCTTGGCAAGGACCACGACACGATCGGCCAGGGCTTCCGCTTCCTCCAGGTAATGTGTTGTCAGGACGATCGATGCTCCATCGTCCACGAGGCGGCGGAGCGTTACCCACATCAGCTGCCTGGCCTGAACATCGAGTCCAACCGTGGGCTCATCGAGGAACAGCAACTTCGGACGGCCGCAGACCGCGATCGCAAATTGCGCATGGCGCTTCTGACCACTGGAGAGTTTTCCATAAGGACGGTCTCGAAGCGCTGTCAGGTGGGTCAACTCCAGGACGGCATCAGGCGTGAGTGGATCCGGGTAGCCGCTCGCTGCGAGGTCAATCAGCTCACGCACGCGCAGCTCCGGCGCGAGAGTCACTTCCTGCATCATCACCCCGACCCGACGCCGCGGCTCGACCCGCTGCGGAGAATGGCCGAAAAGGCGAGCCGATCCGGCGTCGGGCCTCGCGAGGCCCAGCATCAGTGAAATGGCAGTCGTCTTTCCCGCGCCGTTTGGACCGAGAACGGCCAGCAACTCGCCACCATGTACCTTCAAGTCAAGTCCGTCGAGCGCCATAGTCTTCCCAAAGCGCTTGCTCACACCCGCAAGCTCTGCCAGACAATCGTCATTCATGGTTGCTCCCTCCTGAGATTAAAAACCCATTGCGTATTCTCTGATTCGACATCGATTGGCCGCGCAGCATCTTGCTCAATTAGTTAGAACCGCAAGCAGCGCCGCGGCAACCGCGATGATGATCACAATTCGTCGGATTATCAGGTTCATGGTTCCTCCTCTCCTGGGGGAAGGGAATTGTGCGTGCGGTCATTCGCACCCTAACATCGAACCAACATCATTTCCGCTAGTGCCAATGAGACAGTCTCCCCCTCTTGAACTGGCGGCGTGCTCTTCGTGCTGTTTAGCGCGAGCCGCTGCCCGAATCAGGTTGCCGCGCTCAGTAGATTAAGAGAAAAGAGATTAGAGTCTGCGAATGGAAGAGGGGGCGGGTTCGCGCGCGTGGTGAATCACATGGCGAAGATGCCGTACACAGAGCCAGGCGTAGACCACTGCGTTGACCAACAGGTAGACCCAAAGCCAACTCAACACGCCATAGGATATCGATGCATTGAAAACTTGAGCAAGGTGGTTGTACCGCTCGGCATTGTTCGGCCCAGGCGAAACGACAAAGAACGGAGAACTTTTCCAGATGAAATATTGAAGCACCACGCCAATGCTGTTGGCGACCACCCGTGTGGCCGGCAGAATCCAATTCCATTGGGGGCGGGCCAGGTTCACACAGCGCTGCGCCAAACCCGCAAACAGGAGGAGCAGAATCGGCACAAAGAATGTCTGCCACGCCTGCGTGAGTTTCAAGTGGCCCGAGGCTGGACCCAGAACGAGGAATGGCGCGTGGGGGACCGCCATCCACCAGAGAATGGCGACACCCCAAATGGCAGCCCCGGAAAGGGATCGCCAGCGCGGAATCACCTGCATGTACTCCGGCGGAAAAGTCCAGTGCTGACCGGAATTGCGCTGCAGGATCTCCATGAGGATAAAGATTACCGTCACCACCGCAAATTGAATGACAAAAGGAAGGAAGAACCCCGAGATCGTCAGCGGCATGTGGCGGATCGCCACCACCGCAAAAATCGCAATCGTGAGCCCCCAGTTCAGCCACATGATCCGCAGGTAAAGTGGAAACAACTCGGGGCCGATCAGCTGCCGGCCAAACGCCAGGCCGCGTTGCGCCGCGCCGTAACGGCTGGCGACGAGCATCGGATCTCCGTGCTGCGCGAGAAAGGCCTCCTGCTCGCTCTCGTTCAACGGGCGGCCGAGTTCCGCTTCCCGCTCTTCCATCTGCGCCCGGAGATTCTCCGACAGCTCTTTGATGATGTCGTTCCGCTGCCCTCGCGGCAGATAGATTTTGACTGCCCTTAGGTAGTGATCGAGAAGATCCATGTCCTATACCTCTTGGAGAATTCCGTCGAGCGATCTGTTGATGCTTCGCCACTCATCCAGCAATTGCTTGAGGATCATCTCGCCGTCCGGAGTTAACCGATAGAACCGTTTGTTGCGTTTGTTTTCTTCGCGCCATTCGCTGGCCAGCAGACCCTGACTCTCCAGCCGCCTCAACAGAGGGTAAAGTGTTCCTTCGTCAATCTCCAAACCCTCCTCGGCCAAGGCCTTGCGCAATGAATAGCCGTAATGCTCGACCCGGAGCTGGGACAGCACCGCCACGATGAGGCACCCCCGCCGCAGCTCGAGTCGAAGCGTTTCAAATAGGTTAGAATCTGTCATACCACTGTTTGCCATACACTGTACGATACATACTGTATAGTACACAGTATAATTTGTCAAGGAAATTTTGTTGAGCGTCAGGGAAGGCTAGCAGACCCATTACTTCTGATTCGGGCTTCCAGTGGAAGCACTCCTGCTAAGTGATCGAATCGTCGAAACAAAATTGATTGGCGAGATCAGGCCGCTCTCAAAGTCTTTTGTATTGTCGGAGCGGAGTAAGGGTCCGAAAATGATGATAGCCCCGGAGGGGTGAAAGAATACCTGGGCTTCCCAGTAAATGGAAAAATCCAGGGCGAGTTGACCACTGAGCCGCGGAGACAGCCAGGCCAACCTCGGGTACTCTGCGTCTCGGCGGTATACGTGCTTTGGAAATTAAAATGATCCCATTCACAGGGGCTGACGAGAAATCCTTAGCCAGTGGGCCGCCGTCGCGAGCCCAAGGCGAAGATGGGGTGCATGGTCAGAACGCGTTCGCGATGGCGTTCCTCCTCCAGGTTACGGACGTGGGCTTTCAAGAGGTCGTTGAGCGAAACAATGCCCATCAGCTTGCGGGGATTGTCGCGATCGACGACGGGGAGCCGCGTGAGGCCGGTGTCGGCCATCCGGTTCACCACCACGCGTAACGGTTCGTCGGGATAGGCTTTGGCCGGGTTGGGTCTGACCAGCTCCGCCAAGTGGTGCCCATTACTCCCGGCAGGGTGTTCCAACAGAAACCTCTGCAGATCGTGGCGGGTGACCACACCCGCAAGGTGCCCGTCCCCATCCACGACCGGGTACAAGCGTTGACCGTGCTTGTGATCATTGCGGAAGGACTGGGCGAGGTCATTCACCGAGGTATTCGCCGGCAAAACGGCAATGTTGGTCCTCATGACCTCGCGAACGAACAGGATTTCCAGCGGATCGACTGTATATTCCCGACTCAGGTGATAACCCCGACGAGCGACTTTTTCTGTGAGGATCGACCGGCGCAGCGCCAGGACAGTAAACCCGTGAGCGATCATAGAGGCGACGAGCAAGGGCAGCAGCACATTCACATCGTGGGTGAGTTCCAAGGCGAAGATGATGCCTGTAAAAGGAGAGCGCATCGTCCCCCCGAGGATTGCCCCCATGGCGATGAGCGGCCAGAAACCCAAACCTTCGTTAGGCAAGACTGTGGCCATGACGCCGCCCAGCGCGCCGCCCATCAACAGCAGGGGAGCCAGAACGCCTCCCGAAGTCCCCGAGCCCAGAGACACGGACCAGATGATCCACTTGACCACAAGCAGACCCAACATCAAGCGAATCGGCATGTCGCCACGCAGCAACGACCCGATGGAATCGTAGCCCACACCGAGCGCGTGGGGAGAAATCCAGCCTCCGATTCCAACCACCAAACCTCCGATCGCCGGCCACCACATCCAGTGAATCGGCACTTTCCCGAAAGCATCTTCCGCCGCATAGACCGAGATGGTCAGCAGTGCCGAGAGGGCGCCGGCAAGCAACCCTATCACAACGCACCCGAGCAGACCCTTGGGGCCGATAAACACAGGGTGTGGCGGGGTAGGGAAGAGCGGGCCCATCCCGAGGATGTAACGGCGGGTCGCAGCGGCCGCGGCACTGGCGAGCCCCACTGGAATCAGGCTGCGCGGCTTCCACTCAAACAGCAGGAGCTCGACCGCTAGAAGAACAGCGGCCACGGGGGAAGCAAAAGTTGCCGACATGCCGCCCGCGGCTCCGGCGACCAGCAGCGTTTTGCGCTCCGCACTGGTCAGATGCATGAACTGCGCCACCAGCGAGCCGAAAGCGCCGCCGGTCATGATGATCGGACCCTCCGCCCCGAAGGGACCCCCCGACCCGATCGAAATGGCAGAAGAAAGCGGTTTTAAAATGGCGACCCGGGGTTCAATCCGGCTGCCGCTGATGAGAATGGCCTCGATGGCTTCGGGGATCCCGTGCCCGCGAATACGTTCCGAACCATAGCGCGCCATTAAACCGATGATGAGAGCCCCCGCCACCGGTATAAGGATTACAATCGGGCCGAGGTGATGACCGGCCGGCGAAACCAGGGTGCTGTTCCAGCGCAGGTAGAAGAAGAGATTGGTGAACAGTCCGATGAGTCGGAGGAGGCCCAACGCCACAAACGCGCTGAGCACGCCGATCCCGAGGGCGGCGAAGGACATAGGGACAACCTTCCACGTAGTGGTAAAGTCGCCGAGCTCGCCCGACAACTCCTCGTTTTCGGTCGCTCGCCCTTTAGGTTTGGATTCGTCCGGTGGATTCATTCCCTTTTCCATTTAGGCCCCCACTGGGATCGAAGCGAGAAGAGTCTCAAATTGAACTCTATTGGATCCTGACTCCAGAAACCTGACCAGCGGTGGCAGAGTGCCGCAGCACCCTCCCATGTAGGTTTCGGAATCCAGGCTTGATCTGTGCTCCAGTGGACAAACCTCGAAATTCGTAGTGATAGTCATTCACACCTCTGTGATTTGATTTCTTGCCAGGATGTCAGAATATCGTATTGCGATGTATATTGTCTACAGGAAAACTGGGCGGGGATTCAGCAGATGTCTGATCCGTGATCAGGCGTGAGTGTCCTTACTCGTACCGGAGGGATTCGATGGGGTCCAGGCGGGAGGCGCGCAGCGCAGGCAGAAAACCACTGATGACACCCACAAACGCGAGGATGCCGGAGGCAGCCAGAAGCACATCAGGAGAGAGGATCAGGTTAATATCCGTCCGGCCGGTGGGGTCGTCGAGCATGCCGGCGAGGAAGGGAAGCGAATGGATGATCCAAATGACGGCATAGGAAAACAGCATCCCCACAATCCCGCCCAGAACCGTAATGACCAGGCCTTCGAGGAGGAACTGAAGGAGGATATGGGGGCGGCGGGCGCCCAGGGCCTTCAGCACCCCGATTTCGCGCGTGCGCTCGGTGACGGAAACCAGCATGATGTTCATGACCCCGACACCGCCGATCATAAGGGTCAACGTCCCAATGAAGATCAAGACAATCTTCAGTCCATTGGTGATCCCCCCGATGATCTGGTTGTTCTCCACCGAATCTTCAAAGTTGAGGGCGCGCTCATCGCGGGGATCAAAGCGGTACCGGGCCGCCAGGAATTCCCGGACCTGTTTCAGGGCCCTCGGTTGCATGGACGGGTCCACTGTTTGAAACACCACGTTGTCCACCCAGTCCTGGCTCCACACCTGCCGTACTGTCGTGTATGGAATGAACACACATTCCCGGTCGTGAGAGTAGTAGGACGAGAGTTGGACCTTGTTTGCCAGCACGCCGATCACTTCGAACGATAATCCCTTGATCCGGATGGTTTCCCCGAGCGGGGAGCTATTGCTGAAGAGTTTTTGAGCCACCTTGTATCCCAAAAAAACGACGCGGCGGCGCTTCTCGGAATCCTCCTGGTTAATAAATCGGCCGGATTCCGGCATTTCACTCCGCATGATGCCATATTCAGGGGCAACACCACGTACCAGGGCCGAGGTCTGCCGATTGCCATAGGCCAGCGGCAAGTTCTCGACGTATTCCGGGCTTGAAAATTTAATAACGCCCAAATCCCTCAACGCGAGGGCGTCCTCCTCTTTCAAACGGATTCTTCTTCCAGCGCGCTCACCCCCGGCCTGCATGCTGGTCTGCCCGTTCCAGATCACCACGGTGCCATCAGAAAAAGCCCATTCCATCCCCGTCATCAGGGCATTATGAAAGCCGTTCCCATAGGCCATCAACAAAACCACCGTCATGATACCCCACGCAATGCCGAGCAGAGTCAGGACGGCGCGAGTCCGGTGACTGGTCAGTGCGTGAATGGCTTCTTGGAAGATGGCTTTCAACATAACAAGCGTTCCTCACATCTCGTAGCGCAAGGCCTCGATGGGCGGAAGTTCGGCGGCTCGGCGCGCCGGATAAGTCGAAGCGGCCACCCCGATGACGGCCAGGGAAGCCGTCGAGAAAATGGCGGTCTTCCAGGTGATGACCATCCCGACAAAGCGATCTGGCATGGGAAGCATGTTCACCAGACTCGAAAGAACAAACGCACCTATCAGGCCGACCGCGCCGCTGACGAGCGTCAAAACCAGCCCCTCGCTGAAGAACTGCCATTGGATGTTTCGAGCGGTCGCGCCGATTGACTTCCGTATTCCGATTTCCCGGGTTCGCTCCTTCACCGAGATGAGCATGATGTTCATGACTCCGATGCCACCCAGAATCAAGGTAATGATGCTTACCGCCGAGAAGAACTCCCGCATTCCTGTGACAATCTTGCTGAAAAGGGCCGTTTCAAGGGCGGTATTCCAGATTGGGAGCGCTTCAATATCTCGTGGATCGAAGTAATGCCGAGGGGCGAGGATGGTCCGAATCTCATTTTCAAAAGGACCCCCCCGCTCGAAATCAATCTTCCCTTCGGTTTCCAGAATCCGCACCAACTCGTTGGTCACCTCCTCATGGGGAGTGGTGATAATGATGTTGATGGTGTCGGCTGTATCCAATGGGCCCGAAAGAGGAAAATCTCTTCGCATGGCTTCATACGGAACAAAGATCCGGTTGTTGTCCGGGCCCATGTAATTCGACTCCTGTGACTTCTTGCGGATCTTTCCCACCACCGTGTAGGGGACCCCATTCAGCGTGACCTCGCTGCCTACTGGATCACGGTCTGCATACAGCTGCTTGCTGACTTCATAGCCCAGGATGACCACGCGACGTGCCTCCTCACTGTCCCTTTCGTTAAGGAGGCGCCCGCGCTCCACTTCGATGGTGCGAATCGGCTGGTAGACTGGCCACACGCCACTCATCCCGACCGAACTCGCATTGAACGCGCTTTTCACCTTGATCCCACCGCGCATCAGCTCGGGGGAGATGTCCTGCAACATTTTTGAATGCTGTTTGATAGCGTAGACGTCCGCGATTTCGAGTCGCACCAGGTGGCCGGCACGCGCCCCGCCCGCCTGCATGCTGGTCCGGCCGCTGAAAACGATCGCAATGTTCTTTCCCAGCTCCAGCAAAACCTTCTGGTTGCCGCGCTGAAACCCTTCACTGACGGCCGACAGGATGACGAGCGAAATCACGCCCCACAGGATGCCGAACATGGTAAGAAAGCTGCGCAGCTTGTGTGCGGCCAGGTTGAACCAGATTTGAGTGAATAATTCGCGCATGGGAATTCAGTTGCCAGCAATCAGCTATCAGCGGTCAGCAAACCCCGCAGGTGAGCAATGGGGATTGGTTTCGAGTTTCAAGCGGATCGGTATCATATTAAATTCTCTTGTCCTTTGGTCTCGCCCGGCCGCTGATCGCTGGCGGCTGAAAGCTGAGGGCTATCCACTGGCAACTGGGAACTGGCAACTCCCTTCTTCACTGCAGGACTACTTTCTCTCCCAGTCCTACCCCCTCCAAGACTTCAGTCTTTGTGCCATTGCTGACCCCAACCTTGATTGGCTTGCGTTCACGGCCGGTGCGGGCAACAGTCGATGCGACTTCAACCCAGGCTCTATGCTCGGCATCGTAAATGATGGCACTCTCAGGGACGATCAGAGTTCCCTTGTGCTCTTCCAGGACAATCTCCGCGTTGGCGGTCATATTGGCGCGCAACTGCCCTCCCGGGTTATTGATGGACACCCGGACTTCAAAGCTGATGACATTGTCTTTTTCGACCCCGAGCGGAGAGATTCGCGTCACTCGACCTTCAAATTGCTTATCCTTGAAGGTCTCCACCTTGATGCGCGCGGGTTGATTCAGCCGCACCATTCCGATATCGGCTTCGTCAACCTTCCCGCGGACGAACACCTGGCTGATGTCTCCCAACACCATAACCAGGGTCGCTTGAGCGCCCATGTTCAGAATGGAAGAGACCGGGCTGCCCACCTCGACATCGCGTGAAAGGACCATCCCCCGGATGGGAGAACGGATGGTGGAGTAGCTCAATTCTTCCTGGGCGCGATCGACATTGGCTTGTGCCTGGGCGACGTCGGCTTTTGCTTGCGCGATGCGGGCTTGGCTGATGCTCAGTTGGGAGTTGGCGGCATTTTGACGGTTGACCGCCATTTCGAGCGCACTCCTCGCGTCGTCGAGCGCCTGCTGAGTAATCAGCCCGTCTTTATTCAGTCTTTCGGCTCGCTCCTTGTTCCGGCGGGCAAAAGGCACATCCGGGCCTTCCGCTTCGATCTTGTTTTTTTCAAGTTGTGCGACTGCGGCCTTCAGGTTGGCCTCGGAACTCAACAGAGCGGCGCGTGCCTGCCGCAGTTGTGCTTCCAGATTATCTTTGTCGAGCTCAGCCAGGACCTGTCCTTCGGTGACCAGATCACCGACATCGACCTTAAGTTCCTTGATAATTCCGTTGGCCTTGGATTTGATTTCCACTTTGGAGATCGGCTCAATTCGGCCTGTGGCGACCACCGATCGCGCCAGGTCGCCTCGTTCCACCGCGGCCAGACGCGAAGGGTCGATGGCAGACTTCCCATGCGATTTTGCAGAGTAGGCAACGACCGCCAGTCCAGCAACCGCCAAGACTGAAATGACCACGATGATGACTTTTCTCGATTTCTTCTTTGCCATTTTTCCTCCTTGAGATAGGGCAACCCTCACCCCTTCGCCTCTGTCCAATTCATACGATAGCCTTACTCGAATTGTTCCGAAAATCTCAGGAATCAATCTCTTATAGCGGATTTCAAATTATCGTGAGACTTGTCGCTCATGTAAGTTGAGTTGCACAGGTTTTGGTAGCCGTGATCCCGTTTTTGGGGATCGCGGGCTTTTCCTGGCGGGTCGCACAAGCCCGGGATCCGCCAAAAAGCAGGCGGATCCCGGCCCCCCAACCGAACCACTTTGTGAGTCGCTCGGATTAGTCACTATGAATTGTCATCCTCGGCGGGATCTGAACGAGACATGACCCCGGTGTTTTTTCATAGCGTGACAAGGTTACCTTCTGCACGCCACACCAACCGTTGAGCAACACTCCCGCGTGTTGACTGGGAACTTCCGATAGCGAATCATTCAATTAGACGTGCAGACAGGCAATTAGTTCTGGAAAGCTCAAGAATTGTCTGAGGTTCTCACCGCTTGACATGAATTCCGAAACCAGAAAAGGGGACAAAACCGCAGTCCACCCTTTTTCGAAAATTCAGGAATTCAAGTACATGTTTATCCCTATTCGTCGAACAGATTAGATAGGGAAGGGATATTCCGTATGGATGTGGAATCCTCACGAGGAAAATCTGCCATCCGGGCAACGCATTCGAGAGTGTCTGCCTCTTGTGCGGGGATACCTTTAAGCCAGCGAGTGATGCGAGGGGAACAGAGAGAGAAACCTGATTTGTGTCTCCTGGAAGGTGTTATTCCCTCAAAGCTAATTTCAAGTACTAAACTAGGCTCAACGGCATAAGTTAAACCAAAGCGTTGAGTTGTGTGTTGAAAAACCCACTGGTTAAGGGCAGTGGCGTCTTCGAGGGAGTCTGTTGCAGCAATCCTTGCGATAGGAACAAGGGCCTTATCCTTCCTGAGTGCCAGTATATATTCAGAGGGGCGGGCCAGCCGCTCTCGCGGGTCTGCCTTCACATAGATGAGAACTGCCTTGATGATCATGGGACTGGCGCGCCATTCCAGCCAATCCTTGCTTGGGCTCCCCGCATATCCTGAAGAAACGCGGCGCAGCATTAAGAACCCGAGGTTTCCATGGGGAAAGGTCTTGAATACCTCCCGTAATTCCGACCAGTTCCCCGGCTCGAGCACAGCCGGGGTTATGAAGAACGGTGGCGGATGCCGCAAGAGGCGCGAGATCTTTTCTCGCCGTTCGCGAAGGGGCAAATGCCGCACATCCTTGCCGTTTACCTCGAGCAGATCGTAGGGCATAAATGCCACCAGAGACTTGCCGGGGGATTTTTTTGCAGAGCGCGCCGGATTGAGCCTGCTTTCAAGCGATGTTGCGGGAAGGGGCATCGAGTCTCGAAACGAGACGATTCTGCCCTCGAGAACTGTCCCACTGAGAAGCAGCAGGGCCGCCCGGCATATTTCCGGAAAAGACGGCATCATTCGGTCGCTGTCCTCGGACCAGAGGAAAACCGAACTGCCTCGCCGGATTAACTGCGCCCGGATTCCCGGGTATGCCCATTCGACCAGCCAATCTTCACAATGTCCCAGAGATTCTAAGGGCTGATCAAGGGGAGATGCCTCATGGAAAGGAAATGGATGCGCTCCCTCTTCCTCTTCATTTCCTAGTGCGGTCAGCCACGCGAAAAAATCCGCGGAGGGTCGCCAGTTGCCTTCGAGACGAAGCGAAATCGTTGTGAGCGGTAATCCGGATATTTGGGAAACCGACCGAAAAACATCCGTCGGACGGATCGGAGCATGAAGAGTACCTGTTAATAATTTATTCAGCAGGTACAGTTCTCCCAGATCCAATTCGCTCCACCACAGGCATATCTTTCGGCGCTGAGACTCCACATCGAGGCCTTGCAAGGGCGAAAGACGGTCCTCCATCCAGCGGCAGAGCGGAAGACTCGTGCGTGGATTGGCGTCTTGCGGCCGATAGACGACGAGCGCCGCGGTCTCCGCGAGGTCACCGACTACGTCATAAGATTCCTCAAACAGCCATCGCGCAATTGCGGCATGATGGAGGGCCCAATCGCAGAGTGTCCTGATCGTCACAAGTCGTCTGGGTCGTCGACCCAGCAGAAGGGAGAGCGTCCAGGCGGCATCTTCTGGAGGAACCGATGACAAGTGATCGGCGAGTTTCCGGGTCCGCTCACGGGTCGACTCTGTTCGAGTTAACGCTTCAATTAATCCGGCAAACCGTTTCATCGTGTGTGTCGTCAGTGGTTGAGTGGACCGGGCGTTGCGATCTCCAGTGGGGAGGCGTCAATGCCTTGTTCCCGAAGATACTGCACCATGAGTTTGCAATTGCCATGGGTCACCAGCACTCGGTCGGCCCCTGATTCCTGCGCCGTCTGAATCAGGGCCGGCCAATCGGCATGATCTGAGAGGATGAAGCCACGGTCGAAGCCGCAGAGCCTGCGGCTTGAACGTGTCATCATCCAGCCGGAGGCAAACGCGGTTTCATACTCTGCAACACGCTCCATCCAGGGTGAAGTGCCTGCGTTCGGGGGCACTAAAATCAACTGGCCGGAGAAAAGTTGATCCGACCGCTCTTCGGGAATGGGGAGGGTCGGGAGCATTCGGATCCCTGCCTCCCGGTAGCACGCCACAACAGACTGAATCGTCTCGTGGACAAAAACGTCCCGATCTGTGATCTGGGCCAGTTCGGCGAGAATGCGTTCCGCTTTGCCCAGCGAATAGGAATACAAAATAGCCGCACGGCCTGCTTCGCGGCACCCGTTCCACCAGTCCAGAATCTCCCCGGCGATGCGGGCTCCCGAGTCCCATCGATAGATCGGCAACCCGAAGGTTGATTCGGTGATGAAAGTGTCGCAGTGAATGGCTTCAAACTGCGGGCAAGTTGGATCTTCCGCTCGCTTGTAGTCACCGGAGAAGACCCATACCTCTCCGTTCGCCTCCATGCGTATCTGGGCCGACCCGAGAATGTGTCCCGCCGAATGGAAGGAGACGCTCACGTCGCCAATCGTTGTCTTTTCACCATAGGGAATTCCTGAAATACAGGCACGGGTTCCCAGGCGGTGACGCAGGAGGGAAACGCACGGCAGGGCGCAGAGGTAAGCCTTGCTGCCGGCACGAGCATGATCGCTGTGTGCATGCGTGATGAGGGCTTTCGAGACCGACCGCCGCGGGTCAATATAGAAATCCCCGGGTTCGCAATAGAGACCGGACGGAGTGGGAACGAGGAGAGGCTTTCTTGGCGTCGATGTCTGGAACATATGCGGCACAGCGTGTTCGTTCAGCCCTCGTTCATCGTCCTTATGAACGTAGGAATCGAAATTTGATGCTTGAACGTTTCGGTTCTCTTTGCTTCCTTCCCATGGACTGGTTGGACGGGCGATAGGTGGTTCCTATTCCACAATCCGAAATCCGCAATCCGAAATTGAACCAGGGTCGGTTTGAGATTGTGGCATTGCATCGGCACCGATTCGAGCAGAGAGTCTTTAAGAAGACCTAGCCCGGATAATTCAGTGCGCCGTGAAAAGGCGGCGATCTTCAGGGGGTGAAAATCCCTCCCGGCAACTGTCGCTCCAGCCGGTAGCAACCGGAGCAGCGGTGGAAGCAATGAAACCGCTGAAGCCTCTGGTGGAACG
>JAIQFV010000042.1 GCA_020073085.1 Terriglobia bacterium
CATCCGGGCAGGGGCGGCCGCGCTGGGGGTCGGAGGGGAACTGGTCCAGGCGGAGGCCCTGAGGACGGGCCGGCCGGGAATCATTACGGCGAATGCGCGGAGATTTGTAGCGGCGGTCAAGGAAGCCCGCGCTCAAATGGGCCTGCCCCAAGAGGCCGCACTCGCCATCTCCAGGTGAACCGCGCTTCAGGAAGTTCCAGCGAGTGGCTGTAGCAGGTTGATTTCCACGCGGTGGGGGATCATCCGCGGCGAGGGGTGGGCTTGCCCCGCTGCTCTGGCCTTTACCTTATTTTTCGACCACAGCTTCCTTTGCAAGCTCAGAAATCCGCAGCTTCTCGGCGCGGGCCAGGAAATAAACAGCCACCAGAATAAAGAACACCGACGCCCAGTCCTGCATCGTGGGGAATTTGGCGCCGAAGATGAAGAACATGAGCAGGGTCGCGGCCGTGCCGGCCAACAGCGAGGTGAGCCGGTTCACGAGTCCTGCAAAGGTGGCGGTACGTCCCTTGAACATGAAAATGAAGACCGAGAAGAATGCCAGAACGCCATAGGGGAGCCCGGAGAGAATGGCGCCGGTGCTCGGGTGGGCCACCGCCCCCCGAAACTCCGCGATCGGCTTCGACGTCCAGTTGAGGGCGGGAGCTCCAAAATAAAAAAATACGACAATGGCGGCCATGGTAAGACTTGCGGCAATCTGTTCGATCGCAAAGAACCCCTGGTTATCGAGCGGGACGCCTTTGGCGCGAGTGTTCTTGAAGTAGTTCATGATATAGATGCGGATCATGTAGGCGGTAATATAGAAACCCATGATCGTCATCGCCTGCGGGGAATGAAGGAAGTCGAAGCTGCCTCTCCCCGCGCCGGGCTTGAGTCCGATCCACTGCGAAGCGTGCATGCCATGGCCTTCCAGAAAGGTCACCAGGGGAAGCAGCAGCACATTCGTGGCGACCGCGAGCAGCGCAAACACTACGGCCCAATTCTCCTCGGCATAGACCCGCTTCTTGAGGATCCCTTGCTGGATCTGGACGGCATCGACCAGTCGGCTGATCACGATGATGCTGCCCCGCATGATCACCATCGCCACCATGACCGAAATCGGCAGGGTGTACATCAACGTCGTTGTCGGTATCACAATGGCGGTGCAGATGCCCGAGGGGATGATGTACCCGACCTCGGAGGGAACCGTGAACGGACCCCACTTCACCCGCCGGTTTGACTTGAGCTTAATCCAACCCAGGGCAAAGACCACCGCCAGGGCAATCCCACTCCCACCGAGGGTGTTGTTGAAGAGGTAGGCGACCTCCGGCATGTGGAGCGGGTAACCCCCCGTGAAGACTTTCGCAAAAATGCCGTTGAGGACGTACAGTCCAAAGTAAGCCACGCAAAGCTGAAGCAATCGCCCGGTGCTCCCCGGGGCAGTCTTCCACATCGCGTTTTCCTCCGCGGAGATTCTATCATGCCTTTTCGACGGGACTGCCGGAATGCTCGGGTCTCACGACAGACCGCTGTGCGGCAAGCGGGTGGGGGAAAGGAAAGCACAGGAACTCCTTGGACCTCTGCAGGAAGATAACGATCCAGGACGATAACGATCTGAGAATAGAAAAACGAGGCGTTCATGGATTCAGTTGGTACAATGGAGGGTGGCGGGACAAATCCGGCGAGAAGCTTATAGAAGTTTGGAAGGATCGCATATGAATAATCATTTCCCGATTCTTATCATCACGGGCCGGCCGGCCGCCGGCAAATCGGAAGTCATAGACTTTTTGAAAAAGTGCGACCCGATTGTGCGGCTCGAGAAGTACCACATCGCCAACTTCGAGGAACTCGACGACTTCGCCTATGTGTGGGAAACGTTCGAGCTCGACGATTTGATGGCTCAAATGGGCCAGGAGCGCGTGTGGAGTGACGAGAAGTATTGGTTCAAAGATCCGTACATCTGGGACCTCTATATGAAGCGTCTGGCGCTGGATTACAGGAAAAAGGTCACGAAAGACCCTGCCTATCACGACAGGATAACAACCCTTGTGGAGTTTGCACGAGGTGGCGAGAATGCCATTCACCATGCGCTCTCCTTCCTTTCCGATGATATGCTCAGCAAGGCGTCGCTGATTTATATTCGGGTAACTTATGAAGAGTCGGTGCGCAAGAACCGCCGGCGTGCACGCAAAGGCGAGGAGGATTCGATCCTTTACCACTCGCTGCCCGATGAAAAGATGGAGGCGTACTATAAAACCAATGATTGGGAAAAGCTCGAAGCAAGGGACCCGGGCTATATTGAGGTGAATGGACACCGGCTTCCTTACGCGGTCTTCGAGAACATGCCGGAAAAAACCCTGGATCCGAAACTGATCGGCGCTGAACTCGAACGTGCGACGGCAAGATTATGGGAGATTTACAGCAAATGATCTATGGGTGAAGATTCGGAAGATCAGCAGCTCTTCAAGAGAATTTGCGCCGAGAAGGACAGAAGAAGCGATCATTAGGAGGCCAGGAAGACAGGAAGTTAGAAACCTTTAATCTGGAATGGAGTTGATTGTCCGGGAAGCTTTTCGTTGACGATCGATCTCCTGGGTTCATGGATTCCTAATAAATGTTGATCCTTGTTCCGGTTCGGCGAGGCGAGGGAAAGCCACATTGCTCTCAAAGCTCTCGACAGTCCTGTAAGGCAGGGGCCGGTCCCTTCCCGGAGAAAGCTCCGCGCCTTTGCGGTGCGCGCTTCAGTGGGTTGACCTGGCCTTGGGAACGGCATTCCACAGGCGAAGCATCAGGATTGCGCCGATGATCGAGAAGCCGATCATACTCGGTCCCCACGCCCCCCAGCCCAGGCGTTCCAGCATCCAGCCCATGCCGATGCCGACCGCAGAACCCCCAATGTACTGCATTCCGTCAAACATCCCGGTGGCGCTCGCGGCCGCTTTCTTTCCGCCGAAATCCATGGAGGCGGTGCCCGAAAGCATCGAGTGGACCATGCTGATGGCGAACGAGTTCACGATGAAGGCGGCAACGATGAGCGAGAGGCTGGGCGCCCACCAGATGATCGCGAGACTGGCAACCTGAAGAGTGTAACCAATGAAGGCCACCGGTGGACGGCGCGACTTGAACACCCAGTCCGATATGGTGCCGGCCGCGAACGCGCCGAGAATTCCCGTCGACACCACCGCGAGCGCTCCGGATTCGAAAACGCGCGAGTTGAGCGCGAGGTGTTGGGCCTCCTGCATGTATCGCGGGAACCATTGCTCAAATCCGTGCCGCACGAAACCGGTACAGAATTCTGCTATGGCAATGGTCACAGTAACGGGATTGGTGAAGACCTTTCGGGTGAGGTACTTCAAATCAGCCTTTTCGGTATCGCCACTCGAGGCGTCGGCTGTATCGAAGTCTTCGAAGCCGGTATCTTCCGGGGAATCCCGCACGAGCCAGAACGTCAGAATTGCCATCACGATCATGGTTCCAGCGGGAATAAAGAACACCCATTGCCAGGGAAGGAAGGTTACCGCAATGGGTCCAATGAAATAAATGAGCGCCCGTCCACCCTGAATCATCGATCCAAAGATCGCGGAGAAGACCCCTCGCTCGCGCACATGAAACCATGCCGAATTGACCTTGATGAGCGACAGCGCACTGTAGGACTGAAAGTAGCCGTTCAGGGCCCAGACGCTCGAGAAGTAAGCGAGCAACAAGGTGCCGGTGCCCAGGAACCCGAGGTAAGCACCCAAACCGAAGGCAAGATTAGAGACGATGGCGCCGCACACGCCGATGAGCATCGCCTTGCGTCCTCCGATACGGTCGGCAATCGGCCCGTTTAACAGCGCCGAGAGACCATAGACCGTCAGCATGGTGGAAATGATAGTGCCGATCTGGGTCTTGTCCCAGCCGAACGTGTCGGAGAGCGACTTGTTGGCGAACGAGAGGTTGTACCGCGCCATATACATCGTGGCGTACGTGGTGCCGAGCGTCAGCCAGTTCAGGGCGCGTCGTCGTCGGAATGCTACACTGTGAACGGGACGATCCAAAATGGTAGTCATGGGGGTCTGCTCGAGTGATCCGGAGTGAATTACCGGTGGCTATTGTGTTCTTCCCGTGGCTTAAGAAAGGCAGGTTTGACCCGTATCCCGAAGGTGAATCCTCATAGAAAATCCCACCCGCGGCCGGTGGTTTAGAAATCTTCAGAGCAGTGGTCCGAGGGGGCAAACATTACAGGCCCCCCTCTTTTCCTCGAGCTGCAATTTCCAGCCCGAGCCCGATGCCTCGATGCCGCCGCTCCGGGTTACCTCTTCGGGGTGATCGCTGAGCCCTGTCGCCCTTCAGATCCCCGATCTCAAATTTGAGATTTCAGATTTTGCCAGCCGACTGCAGAGAAGTCTTCCACTCCCACGGTGATCGCCCCGCATCGTTGCCTTGCCGCCCTCGGCGAGCTTTCGCGGGGAACAACCGCGGCGACCTCCGGATGCAGGATTTGCGTTGCCGCTCGCACGAATGGGAGAAGAGTCGATCGATTCTTCCTGCGACTCCCCAGAGAATATCCCAGGGGTTCTCAACTTCGGAATTCAGGATTGAGGTGTCGCGTTACCCTGTGACCGACTTCCAATGACGAATCGGCGCCCATCATAGGCCGGAGTCACCGTCCCCTTCTTGCGGATTTGTTCGACAAGAACGTCCCGCCGCGCCTTGCCGGTGTTGTTAACCTCGATGCCTTTCAAGGCGTAACCGGCAAAGTAGGAATTGGTTGCCCCCGTGTAAACGCGATCGTCTTCCACAGTTTTTCCCCCGACCGTCACCTCTCGAAGCTCGCCGTTTTCCAGCCGGTAACGAACCCCCGAGACCGCCGGCCGTGACCTCGAGAGAACTTCCTTGAGCTGCCGCCCGGTAATCTTGAAGGTCATGACCTTGTTGTCGAACGGATCCATATCGATGATGTCTGCCAGCGTGATATTTCCCTTCACCAGGGGTGCCCTCACACCGCCCAGGTTTTCGAATTCGACATCGGTCCCCATGGCCTCGCGGATGGAATCGGCCACCAGATTGTAAGGCGCCAGGTCGTCACCGCGCTCACTGATGTCATCCGTCGCCTTGCCAATGATTTCCCCATAACGGGTTGCGATCGGCTTCCAGTAGCGATCGACAACCGCAGCCTCCGACGGATCTTCCGGGATATCGGGCGTAATGGGGATGAGGCGTGCCCGGTACCGATCCACATGCCACACCCCTTGCTCGTCTTTGGTAAACAGCAGATCCAGGCGGCCGAGTTCGCCGCCCCATTGGTGTGCCTGCGCGATCACTGTCCCGTTCACTTCCTTTGCCTTGAGTTCATCGGAATGCCACACCAACTCGCCGGCAGGAAGGCGCGAGTGCGAATGGCCGCCGACAATGACATCGATTCCCGGGACTGCGGCGGCGATCTTTTCATCCGTGTCTTCCCCGGCGTGCGAGAGGGCAATGACAATGTCCGCCCCGGGACGGAGTGCCTTTACCATGTTCCGGGCTGTTTCGACTTCTCCTGCGACAGTGACCCCATCCTTGCTGGCGGGATAGGTGGCCGCCTCGTGCGTCAAGAGACCAAAAATCCCGATCTTGAGGCCTCCCACCTCCCGGATCACCGAGGTCTGAGTCAGAGGCTTGCCCGTGGAGTTTTCAATCGCATTGGCACAGAGCACGGGGTAGTGGAACTCCGAAATGAGTTTCTTGAGCAACACGAGCGGGTTGTTAAATTCATGGTTGCCGAGAGTAGAAAAGTTGTATCCCAAGGCGTTCATCGCCGCGATATCCGCCTCGCCGTGGTATTCAGTCGAAAAGGGGGTGCCGTCGGAAAAATCTCCGGCATCCATGAGCCAGACGGCCGTGCCGCGGGCCTCAAGTTCCGCGCGCAGGCGCTTCACCAGGGTGGCCCGGCGGGCAATCCCGCCGATGTCTCTTCGAACCTTGAGCCCGGCGAGTTCAGACCCGGCAGGGACGATGGAAGGATAACTGAAAGGTAACAAATGTCCGTGCGTGTCGTTGGTATGGAGTATCGTGAGTGAGACTTGTTGCGCTAAAACAAGCGATGACAGGAGCAGAAAGGAAAGCAGGTAATACACAACAAGCCGAGCAGCCTTCATGACGCGCCCTCCCTGGTGACGGTAAGTATAAGGCTCGTTCCCCCTCTAGGCGAACCGAAGGAGCGAATCTGAATCCCTTATATTATCACGAGAGGATTCTCGAACCGCAATGTTGCCATGATTAAGATTTGATTAAGATTTTATGTTGAGAAGAAGGGGACAGGCCAAGGCGAGTCGTTGCCCGGGTCCTTGCAACCGTCGAGACGACGGGGAAACGCAAGGACCAATCGGGTCCTCATTCCACACGCACATTCGCCTTCAATGAAGAGGGTCATGCCTATGGGCTTCCAGAGCAATACATTTCGGCACGACCGCATTCCCTTGACAACTAACAACTGAGAACCGACAACTGAGAACTGACAACTCCCCTCACTTCACAACGTCCAGCAGGTTCCCATTGTCGTCAAAGAAGCTGATCAGGACCTTCGCGGTGAGTGGATTCGTGTTGGCCACGATGATTTGAGTTCGGTACCCACCGCCGTCGGCGATCTGCGGGAACACCATTGGAATCGAAGCCGGCTGATTGAAATCCGCGATCGGGAAGAGGGTCAGCAACGATTCCCCGCGCGTATTCGCAAGCGACCGCAACGTGAGTGCCGCAAAGGGGGCGGGAGCACTGAGATTCAGCACCCCGGTAAAGCCCGCCGGAAGGCCCGAAACCAGTTGATCTACAAACGCCGCCAGGTGCCCGCTGGGAGGCAAAGTGACCGAGGCGATGGTCCCGGCCGGGGTCAGGCCGTCCGCCTGGAACGCTTGAAGCTGGACGGACAGAGGTTGGTTGTTGGGATTCATCAGAGCCAGGCCCGTATCATGACCGCCCGAGAGGTCGACATAGATCAGCGCGTGCGAGGTGGGAGTGGCACTAGGAACGCCCGACTGAGTGACTACCGTCGCTCCCGGCTCGAAGCTGAATATGCCGGCACCGGCCGGGGTGGGCTTGAACCCATCGGGAAGGATTCGGATTGACCCGGCATGCACCGTGGCGGGGGAGCCGTCCGTCTCGAACACGAACACGCCGTTGGCCGCGATGCTGTAAGCAAAGCTGGTCCCAGCGACTCCTCCCACGGGACGCACCGAAAGAGGTGACCCGTGGTCGTCCAGAACTTGCAGTGTGCCGGTCTCCACCCCCGTGGTGGAATTGAGCAGCAACACAGTGGTCCGATAACCTCCCCCATCTGCCATCTGTGGGAAGATCAGAGTACTGGATGCGGCACTCTGCGTCAGGTCCACGGAAGGGGTCGTCGTTAACAACGTCTCCCCACGCTGGTTGACCACCAGTCGCAGCCCCACCACCGAGATGGGTTGATCACTGGATACTTCCAGGGTTCCAAACTGGATTGCCGAGCCAAAGTTG
Source organism: Terriglobia bacterium (assembly GCA_020073085.1). Lineage (NCBI taxonomy): Bacteria > Pseudomonadati > Acidobacteriota > Terriglobia > Terriglobia bacterium. The sequence goes on from JAIQFV010000042.1 coordinate 7,450, forward strand.
CCTGGCAGCGCAAATCCGGGCGCCACATCAGCTAACTGATCCAGGAATCGCGCCCGATGTCCTCCTGCCAGGAGCGATCCATGCCCGACAGTCAATGTGGTTCCATCGGGTCCTCGCAGGGTGACGGTGAGGTTGGCCGCCGCCGACCCCAAGTTGACCACGGCAATCCCGGTGGAGACATTGATGGTGCCGGCGCTAAGGTCGTCTGACTTTGCGGGGACGTTTGTCCGGAAGTCCACGAAAATGCGTGCCGCTGTAGTCACCGGTTCCGACGGGACTCCCGCTTCACTGACCACCACGCCGTTCTGTGTCAGGCTTAACACTGCCGTGCTGAAAAGGCCATCGTTGACGTCCGCTTCCCGGGCGCTTTTCGAGAGGACGGGGGTCGCCGTCGCGTACCCTGCTTGTGCATTGTTGCCCTGGCCGCCCGTGAGGAGACTCCCTGCGCCTCCTCCCGGCGCCGTCAACAATGCCTCTCCCACTGCCGTCTGCGTGACCGTGAAAGTGAATCCAGCGATGCTCATGGTTCCGCTGCGGAGGTTGTTGCCCGTGTTGGGCGCCACTGTGAAATGGACCTCGCCGTTTCCGCTCCCTCCGCCCGTGCCTTCGATCGTGAGAAAGCTGTCATTGCTGGTTGCCGTCCAATTGCAGCTGCCAGCAAAAGTGACCTTTACAACACCGGTTCCTCCCGCCGGCCCAAACGATCGATCGGCCGGCGAAATGGCTGCAGGATTCGACGTCTGGATCGTGGCGGTACTCGTATTATTGGAGGGATTCGGATCGGTTCCCGGAAAACTGACTGCCGCCGTGTTAGCGATGGATATCTTGTCGGCGATGCCACAGTCGAGTGCCAGGGTGAGGGTCAGGGCGGCTGTTTCCCCGACGGCCATGCTGGTGGACTTGCTGCACGTCACGACGCTTCCTGCTCCCAGGACACAACTCCAATTCGCTGGACCCGCCCCAGATACAAAGGACAGGTTGGCCGGCAGCGTGTCCGTCACTTGAACACCCGTCGCAGTCAGGGGACCGGCATTGTTAACGGTCAACGTATACACCAGGTTCGATCCCGCCTGAGGGGTGGCTGTCAAAGTCGTCTTGGAGACCGACAGGTCAGCATTCTCGGCAACCGTCAGGGTGGCTGTGTTGCTGGTGGCCCCTGGTCCACTCTGGGTTGAACTGACCGCTCCCGTCGTATTGTTCAAAACGCCCGACGATGTTCCTGTCACGTTGACAGTGAGAACGCAGGTACTGGGGACCACAGCGGTCGAGCGGCCGCTCTTCGCGGCTCCCGGGGCAAGGTTGCCGCCAGTGAGACTGACGCTGCCTGCGCCTGCGTTGGCTGTGAATGTTCCTCCACAGTTACTCACGGCTCCGGGGGTCGCGGCCACCTGGAGCCCCGCGGGGAAGGTGTCTGTAAATGCGATTCCGGACAACACGATCGTGTTGGTGCTGGGATTGTTAATTGTAAACGTCAGGGTGGTGGTGCCGTTCAAGGTGATGTTGGAAGCGCCAAATGCCTTGGTGATCGTGGGAGGGGCGACCACGGCGAGGCTCGCCGAGGCCGTGCCGCCGGTTCCGCCCTCCGTGGACGTCACTGCGCCGGTGGTGTTGTTCTTTGTCCCTGCGGTGGTCCCCGTCACATCCACTGAGAATGTGCATGACGTGCTGGCTGCCAGGGTCGCGCCCGACAGGGCGATGCTGCCGGATGCCGCGGTCGCTGTAATCGTGCCGCCGCCGCAAGTGCCGGTCAGTCCATTGGGTGTCGAGATCACGAGGCCTGCGGGCAGGGTGTCGGTGAAGCCAACCCCTGTCAGCGTGGTTGTGGTGTCATTATTTTGAATCGTAAAGGTCAGCGAAGTTGCGCCATTCAATGGGATCGAAGCGGCCCCGAATGCCTTGATGATCACCGGCGGCGCGACCACCGTCAACGATGCATTTGAGGTATTGCCCGTCCCGCCCTCGGTCGAGGCCACAGTGACGCTGTTGTTTTTCACACCGGCTGTCGTCCCCGTTACGTTCACGGAGAAGGTGCAGGAGGCACTGGCTGCCAGGGTCGCGCCCGCCAGACTTACAGAAGAGGACGCGGCAACGGCGGTAATTGTGCCGCCTCCACAGGAGCCCGTCAGCCCGTTAGGCGTGGACACCACCAGCCCCGCAGGCAGGTTGTCGGTAAAGGTCACACCGGTGAGTGCAATGGTGTTGGCTCCGGGGTTTGTGACAGTGAAACTGAGGGAGGTCGAGCCATTCAATGGAACAGTGGCGGCCCCGAATGACTTCGTGATGGTTGCCGGCGTGGCCACTGAAAGATTGGCCGATGCGGTGTTGCCGGTGCCGCCATTGGTCGACGACACCGCTCCCGTGGTGTTCGTGAAGGCTCCGGATGCGGTCCCGGTGACATTTACGGCCACCGTGCAGTTGCTGCTGGTTGCGAGAGTGCCTCCGGTCAGTGAGATGGCGCCCGAACCCGCCACCGCCGTGGCCGTTCCCCCGCAGGTGTTGGTCAAACCATTAGGTGTCGCTACGACGATGCCCGCGGGCAGCGTGTCGGTGAAGGCCACTCCGGTCAGCGCCACCGTGTTCGCGGCCGGGTTGGTGATCGTAAGTGTCAGACTTGTCGTCCCATTCAGCGGGATGTTCGCCGCGCCGAACGCTTTTGCGATGGACGGCGGCGCTACGACCAGAATGCTTGCCGAGGCCGTGCCGCCGGTTCCGCCCTCCGTGGACGTCACCGCGCCGGTGGTGTTGTTCTGCGTTCCGGCGGCTGTGCCCGTGACGTTTACGGAGAAGGTACATGAACTGCTCTGTGCCAATGTCGCGCCCGAAAGATCGATGCTGTTGGTTCCCTGGGCGGCTGTAATGGTGCCGCCGCCGCAGGTGCCGGTCAGTCCGTTGGGTGTCGAGACCACGAGTCCCGCCGGCAAGGTGTCGGTAAAGCCAATCCCTGTCAGCGTGATCGTGGTGTTATTGTTTTGAATCGTGAAAGTCAGCGAGGTGGAACCGTTCAATGGGATCGAAGCGGCTCCGAACGCCTTGATGATCACTGGCGGCGCCGTCACCGTCAACGACGCATTTGAGGTATTTCCCGTTCCGCCGTTCGTGGAACTCACCGTCACGCTGTTATTCTTCACGCCAGCCGTTGTGCCCGTCACGTTGACAGAAAACGCGCACGAGGTCGATGGAGGCAAACTCGCGCCCGACAGGCTCACGCTTGAGGAGCCGGCGGCCGCTGTAATGGCGCCCCCTCCACAAGAACCAGTCAATCCGTTGGGAGTCGCTACCACAAGCCCTGCAGGCAGGTTGTCAGTGAATGCGGTCCCGTTGAGCGTCGAATTGATGTTGGTGTTGTTGATTGTGAAGGTGAGGGACGTCGATCCGTTCAGCGGGATTGTAACAGCGCCAAACCCTTTTGCGATGGAAGGCGGGTTGATGACCGTGATGCTTGCGGAAGCGGTATTGCCCGTTCCCGCGTCCACGGAGCTGACGTTGTTTGTCGAATTGCTCGATATGGCGTCGAAGGTGCCTGTAACGTTGACCGAGAAGGTGCAAGCCGAGGCTGCGGGGATTGTGGCCCCTGACAGAGTGACCGACCCCGATCCGGCCGTCGCCGTAATCGTTCCGCCGCCACAGGATCCGGTCAAGCCGTTGGGAGTGGCAATCACCAGGTTAATGGGGAACGTGTCACTGAACCCGACGGCGTTGATCGCGGCCACGTTAGGATTGGTGATTGTAAAACTCAGGCTGGTGGCGCCGTTGATCGGTATCGTTGCGGCCCCGAAGGTTTTGCTGATCGTGGGCGGCACGAGGACGACGATGTTGGCGTTGACGGTCTGGTTGTCCACTGTGCTTGAGCCTGCGCCTAATCCACCGATCGGGCCTGCCGTGAAGGTGGATGTGGCCGTGCTCGAGGTCAGGGTCGCGTTGGTAGGATTGACCGTACCCAGAGTCCCGGCGAATGTCACCGGGGCGCCGTCCGGTATGCTGAAGCCCGTTTGACTGTTGCTGTTGGTGTTAATGGCGGTCGTCAAGTCAGAGGTCTGGTTGACCCGGATCGTGGTGGGCGACGCATTCAGGGTCAACACCAGCCATGGATCGAAGGTCACTCCTGAGGCGGCGATCATACTTGCAGGTGAACTATTGGTTCCCCACCAGTTGTTGATGCCCGTGATTGTGCCGCCGTTGGCCGCGTTCACATCCACGGCAATGGGGCCCGTGGTAGAGGTGTTATTGGCAATTCGGCTGTTGGTGACAGTGGTGGTTCCTGTATTGCTATACAGGCCCCCACCGCCAGAGGCTGCGCCGTTTCCTGTGATCGTGACATTGGAGATGGCGGTGGTGTCGTTGGTCACCAAGCCTCCGCCAAACCGGCCGGAGGTGTTGCCGGTGATCGCGCTTCCCTGGTCGATGGTTATGGGTCCCCCCGAAAAGACGCCTCCTCCATCATTTCCTGCCACATTATTTGAAATCGTGGTGTTGTGAATCTGATAATTGGTGCTTCCGCCGCCAAAAGTGAAGAGACCTCCACCTTGCTGGAGCGGTGAGGCCGAGGGGGCCTGATTGCCGGTGATCGTCGAGTCCTGGATGGTGAGGGTGGTCACGTTACCGGTGAATCCGATGAAGATACCTCCCCCTTCGGTGCTCGCCCCTCCGGCAGTCCGCGCCGTGTTGTTGGAAAAGGTGGTATTGCTGATGGTGATCGTTCCCCCATCGAAGAGTGCAACGCCGCCACCATCTCCATCGACTGTGCTGTTATTGGTGAAGACACAGTTGGAGACGGTGAGAGAGCCGTCCCCTGCGAGCCCTGCGTCAAAATCGAAAGCGCCTCCTTCTCCATCAAATGAATCGAAGGGTTGTTGATTCCGTCCAAATTGAATCATGACCCCGGAGAGGTTCACAGCGAATCCCGGGAGCGCGCCAAGCGGATTAAACGAGAACACCTTGTCTACGCCGTTCGTCGCATCGGTTCCTCCCTGGATAATGGTATTGGCCGGACCGTTCCCCGTGATGGTGATGGCCGCGAGAACAGCGAGTTCGCCTTGGGTGGCATCCAAGGAGTGGCCGGGAATCGTCAGTGTAAAAGGGATCCCATCGGTCGCAGCACTAAAGACAATCGTTGACCCCGAATTGGCGTTTGCAAAGAGGATGGCATCGCGCAGCGAGCAGGTTCCTGTGCCGGTGGTCGCACAACCGGGGGAGTGAATCACATCGGCGGTGCTGTTGACCGTGACCGTCGCCGCCGCACTCAGCGCCCGCCGCTTTTGCACTTGGGAGGGCGTGAGGGGAGTGTAAGGCGAGCGCCAGCCGGGCCTGCCTCGGCCCATCGTGTATTCTGACCGAGAGGTCTGCCCCCAGGCCGGCAGATTGAAGAAGACCACGGACAACGCAAGCGCAAATGCAAAGCGAAACCAAGCTTGATTAGAACGGCTGCAAATTAAATTTTTCACTCAGGCCACCCTCTTTAGAAAGATATTTGACTGGTATACACAACCGATGATCACAAGAAGAACCGAATCCTCCGCACAGGGGCGTCGGCGAGCATTGCTGAAAGGGAAGACCACATTGAATACACAACGGGATAAGCGTGCCTTTCAGAGCCAACTGTTCGACCCTTCATCGGGAGAAATTCTCGATCCGGACGCCGGGTTCCCTTTTCAAACTGGTGATCCCGGGGGAACCCCCCGAACTTGGATTTGGGAATGGCAAAGTCAGCCTTGCCGTCTTGGATCAGGAACTAAAGCCTCAAAATGACTGCCATGGGACGTCAACCCAGATATCCCCAGGTAATTCACCCTCGGTAAAAACTACTTCCTTTGCTCCAGCATTCCTGCGATTCCTTATGGCCTCGGGGGGAAAACTCCTTGGAGCGCAATGATGAATGTCAGGGCGAGATAGGGAGGCATGTTGTTATGCGGAAAACTGCTCCCTGCCAACGACGTGGCCAGCGGGCTCATCTGAACATTATTGACTGAAGTTGGGGCGTAGGCGGGAGGCCGGCCCCTGCCAACAACTGTCCCCCAGGTGTTATTGCTCGGGGAATTAACCCCGCCGGCACTTCCATCGCACTTAACCGTGTGGGAATGAGGGGGCAGTTCACTCTCGATGAGAGTCACCGCTTCTTGTCCGCCACTTTCCCCCAGAAAACGCATGCTCAATCCGGGGCCTTGCCCCGCGTGCAAGGGCGTTGCTCCCTGAAGGTTCGGCAGGGCAAAGGTGCTCCTGCCGTCGCCCCCGTAAAATGTACCAATGAGCGAGAACAACGCGGTATTTTGACTGATGGGCATCAGTTGACCATTGCAAAAGGCCCAGCCTGTGGGCGCAAAGTTTCCCGCGAAGATTCGGATTTCCGCTACAAACGGGTTTGCCATAAAGTTTGCCCCTTTACTAGTTCTGTGAGGGGAATATCCCCTGGAGAGCGATGATGAAGTTCAGCACGAGATAAGGAGGCATGTTCTCGTGCGGTTGATTGCCCCCAATCGGCAGTACGTCAGCAGGGTTCATCCCCGCACTAGGGGTGGGACTGTAGGGATTGTGGGTATCCGCCCCCCATAGATTTGCAGCCGGCGTGGACGCGGTGGCCGGGTTGGAGCTGCCAACCGGCCGGTGCGAATGGGCAGCCATTTCACTGAGGAGAAGAGTGTGGCTGGTCTCTCCGCCCGATTCCCCCAGGGTAATGCCGTCGCCGACGTGGACGGGAACACGGCCCTGCAGGTTGGGAAGGCCGAAGTTGACTCTCCCATCTCCGCCGTAGGTTGTGCCCAGGATCGAGAACAAGGCCTGGTTTTGGTTGATGGGCAGGAGTTGCCCGTTGCAAAAGGCCCATCCCTTTGGGGCAAAATTAAAGCCGACGATTTTGACCTCTCCTAAGAACGGTTCCGACACGCGACCTCCTTCCAAGACGTGAGTGCTTACCCAATCAAGTCTGCGATGGGAAAATTCCAAACAGAGCAATAATAAAATTGACCGTCAGGAACGGCATCATGTTTTCATGGGGCTGTGATCCCCCCGTCAGACTCAATGCACCGGGATCCATCGATGCGCTGGGCGGGCTTGCCGAGAACTGATTGAGACTGGATGACGCCCATACTCTGTTAGAGGGATTGCTGGCTTGTCCGGCACCCGACTGGGCTTGGGGAAAATGGCTGTGCGCGGGGATCTGATTGACGGTCAAGGTGACGCCTTCCACCCCTCCGAATTGTCCCAGGATGAAGCCGGGGCCCTGGTGAATGGGAATTCGGCCGCGCAAGTCCGGGAGAGCAAAGGTCTCTTGTCCATCGCCGCCATAAGTAGTCCCGATCAAAACAAAGAGCGTTTCGTTCTCGGAGATCGGTATCAACGAGCCGTCACACAATGCCCATCCCGCGGGAGCGAAATTTCCCGCGAACATCCGAATTTCGCCAATGAACGGTTGAGACATGCCTGCAACACCTCCTTCTCCATGACCTGAGAAACCGCGGCGAGCCCAAGGAACTGAAAACGTTATGCAGCCTATGATCCGCAGCAACCCGTCAAACTCGGGGACAAAGCCTTGAGGTGAAGCATGCCTCACCTCATCATCATGGCCGGAAACTCTAGGTCAACGGATCGTGGGTAGTATTCGAGGGGAAGTTCGTTGAGCCTTTCGGAGTTCTTTCCCTTGTTTTCTTCCGGGCGGATCGTTTCCTACGAAGGAGCCCCCAAGCCTTACCAACTCTCGCATTCTAGGTCGGGAGGTGGGGCGAGTCAAGGATGAACTGCGGATTTCATGGGATAAAGAAAATTGTGACGGCCATCACTGCAAAACTACACCTCTCTTCGATTGAATTTACTTTTTTTTTCGCGCAGGGATTGCTTTTTCCCGGGAAGCAGGATAACCTCCGCGGTCAAGAATGGCTGGATTGAAAGGAGGCTACACTTGTCCATCTCTCGCCGTGTGTTCCTTGGAGCAGGAGCCTTATGGGGCATTGCTCAAGGGGCGGATCTTATTCATCCTCTCATATTGAATGCGCAGGGGCGACTTCCTGCTGAGACGGGAAGGGGGGAAGGGCTGACCCGGCCCCGTCCGCACGAGCTTATCCGCGAAGGCTTGCATGCCTCGGATATTGACCACCTCTCCGGGTTGCGCAAGGATGACTTTAGCTCGCAGAAGGGTGAGACTTTCAGGGCTTTTCCACCAGACGGAGCACCCGTCAGCCTTCAGTTGATTGAAGTTGCTGATATCAAACCACCCGCTGGAAAAAAGAGACTTGAGGCGCCGGCAACGAGCCCCAACCCTGGTCAGGAGTGCTTTTCGTTGATCTTTCAAGGTCCTCCGGGAACCACGCTTTGGCAAGACACTTTCAAGCTGGTTAACACCCAGCTTGGGCAGTTCGCCATGCTCCTCGTCCCGGTCGGAAGGGACTCGTCTCATACTTATTTTCAGGCAGTCATCAACCGCCTCACACCTTAGGTACCGGGCTCGGGAGGGTTGAATCACGGTTTCCTGGACTTCCGAAGTGGCATCGACCTTCGAAGTTGAGGTTTGAGCGTAACACGCTCCGTCTCATTTGCGGCAGGAGATGCCCCTCTCCGAGCCCTGGTTCAGCCTCCCCGTTTTTTCCCAGTGTGTTCGCCGTGACCGTTTACGAATCGGGTGGGCGCCACTCGAGGAGATAGTGAAGGCCATCCACTTCCAAAGGCACTCCGGACTGCAATCTAGGTTTTAAGGAGTCGATTGAAGATCGCCTCGTAGTAAACCGCGTTCTCGTCTCCGCGGATAGGAACCAGGAAGATGGAAATGTCTCCCATTCGATCATGTTCCAGCGCATAGGTTTGTTGCGCCAAGATGGGCTGCTTAGGACCCCGAAACTCGAGCGCAAAATGCTCATACGGCCCTTTCCTCGTCGGGTCGGTCACTCCCACGAGTTCCAGCTCGAGGCTTTCTTCAACATCCCGGACCACACGGAACTTTGTGTGAATATTCTCAGCGAATTCAGAATACTGTGGTTTCTCCATCTGTGATTTAGGTCTCCCCTCTGAATCCCTTTAATCTTGAAGAGTCAATCTTTGGGTGGCAACTCTCGCTTGTTCTTAATGGGGCGGCTCGGCCAAACCTGGTGAGTTACAAATTTCTCATCTCCAGCTTCAGACCTCAGTCCCCTTACTGTCTGGATTGAAGTATTATTTAGCGCCACCTATATCGGATGTCGGCTTTTCGACGGGAGTCCATATCATCTCGGAATAGACACCATCATCTCCGACGCACACAAATCCAAGCCGCTCGTAAAGGTGTAAAGCCGGGTTGCCTCGCAGGACGTGCAGGCGCACCATCCGGTTCATTCGGGCGGCCTCCGCCTGCAATCTTCCAATCAGATATCGGCCAATTCCGACCCCGCGATGTTCCGGTAGGAGCGATATGTCGACCAGAACAAATTCCTTGGGGCCTTGATCGACAAAGAGACGGCCGATGCTCTTGCCGTCCTTTTCGATGATCGAATGCCGGACATTGACGAATTGGGCCTCGTAATGCAGGTGCTGTGCTTTAAACTGCATCCGCAGGAAGACCTCCTGCTGCGACGGGTTCCACCCCCAGGCGGCGACTTCCTGGAGTCGCGTGCTGCAGTACAATTGATAGAGGAAATCCTCATCGTCTGGACAAACTGGCCGCAGAGTGATGCCGCTCATTCAGTTACACTCCAGTATTTCGATGTCTCGAATCCTCAAAGCTGGGCGAGCCCCAGGAGTCCCGTTGAGATTATATTCCAGAAGTCCCGCGGAGCCGACAATGAACAGATAATTTTGAGATCGGGTCGCTTGGAAGAGTACGACTGGTGTGCGGACTGTATTAAGGCTCACCATAAGAGAGGTGAAAAACGGATGTTTGGAGTAATGAATCTCTTGCCCTGACCAGACATCGTTGCCCGAGAGGTGCGTAGGGCCCCAAGGCCGGATTTTACCGGACAGGTAATGAGTTGCTGGTCATTACCGAAACGAGTTGAGCACTGCTGACAACAGCTACCTTTTTTCCCGTCTCCGCGTCCCACACTTGAATATGCCCCTCAGTCGCAGTGCCATGGTTCCGCTGTCAGCGGAGAACCCCACTTTCCCTGCAACATTCCACAGTTGCGCCAGTCGCTCGAGTCCCACCAATGAAGGCTGGATTTCAAAAAGCTAGTTTTTTGAAGGGCCTGCTGTGTTAAGATCAGTCAGCGTGCCGGCGTAGCCTTATGCCGGACGGAGGCGAAGACCACACATTGCCAGAACCACCTAAAGGGCGTCTGGAAGTTTTCTGAGATGCACGTTGGGTGATGGTGACTGGCATCACAACATGTGACCCTGAAACAAGAGGATGATTTGACGTTTGTTGAGTAAGACCCCGGTCCCGTTTTAGTCAAGACTTGTGATAACGGAAGGATTGAGTTGTTTTCCCGAGATGGATACATCTCCGGGATGGTTTCCCCCACAGGTCAAACCCGCGTACCCAGGCCATCGATTCCGGTTGGTTCGATGATTTCAGAAATCGTAGAGGCGTCTTTCCGGGTGGTCTGTGGGGAAAACGCCGAGCTCCCTCCGAGAGGTTCTCATGCGCTCAGGAAGATATGATGGGACTCCCGGCCTGGCTTTAATCCAAGCAGAAGAATCATCAAAGGAAAAACTTCAATGACACGTTGTCAAGGATGGACTCATTTATTATTCGCCCATTTAAAGACCTGCCAGTTCCCCCTCATCGCTGTGCTCCTTCTTTTCCAGGTGGTACCCGCAAGGCTGGCGGCAGCAGGTTCAATGCCCCCAGTGAGCTTTCTGGCCCCGCGTGTCTATCCCGTGGGCCGCGTTCCCCAATCGATCGCCCTCGGTGATTTTAATAAGGATGGACTAAGGGATCTGGCGGTGGCGAATTCATTCGTCGACAACCTCTCCATCTTGTTAGGCCAGGGGGATGGGACCTTTCAGCCGGCGGTGAACTACAGCACGGGCACTCGGCCCAATTGCATCGTGGTGGGCGACTTCAACGGTGATGGGAACCAGGATTTAGCAGTTGCGAATAGTTCGTCGAACAACGTTTCCATTCTGTTGGGGAACGGCGATGGGACATTTCAGGCCGCGGTGAACTACAACGCAGGAACTGGCTCCATTTTCCTGGCGGTTGGTGATTTCAACGGGGATGGGAAACAGGATTTGGCGGTGGCCAGCCCGGGCTCCCACAACGTTTCCATTTTATTAGGCCGGGGTGATGGGTCGTTTCAGGCGTCGGTAGGCTATCCGGGAGGCGATCGGCCCGATGCCGGAGTATCGATCGTGTTCAATGCCTCGGCGAAAGCCTCAATCCCGGACCACGCCCAGGCGCATCTCAGCATTCCGCCCACAGGGGTCAACACTTTCTCGACAGGAGGGAGTGTCCCGACCGTGAGCGGTGGTTCTGCCGCGGTGGATGGGCCGATGTACGGCACAGCGGTCTTCAGCCTCACCCAAAACGGGTCGGTCGTCAGCGAAGCTGGAGTGCCCGCATCTCCGCCGACCACGGCAGCACGGATCTTCATTGACTATCGTAATGGCGTTCCAAATAAAGCGGATGCCGTGGAAGCAGGAGGCATCAACATTAACACCGGGGTGGCGATGGTGAATCGCGGCGTAGGCACGGCCCACCCGGTCTTCGTGCTGCGCGACCGTCAAGGGCAAAGCGTCACCGCGGGAAGTGGAATGCTGCCGCCCAACAGTCACCGGGCATTGTTTGTGGATCAGCTTGGCTCTTTCGCTCCCGGTTTTAATCTGCCGGCTGGTTTCGCCTCTGGGAGCGGGTTAGGGTCGCTGGAGATCCTCAGTGACCAACCGCTTTCGATCACAGCCTTGCGACTGACCACAAACGAGCGGGGAGACACATTGATTACCACCACGCCAGTCGCCGACGAAGCCAGTCCGCCGTTGGCCACCCAATTGTTCTTCCCCCAACTCGTCGATGGAGGAGGGTACAAGACGACTCTGGTGTTCATGAATACCTCCGACACCATGGAGAGCGGGATCCTAAGTCTTTTTGGTGACGATGGGCTGCCGCTGGCGTTGCGTCCGGTCGAAGGCGTCACGCAGTCTTCGTTTATTTATCAAATTCAACCCCATGGGGTGGTGGTGTTTCAAACCGATGGTTCCTCGGAGACAGTGAAGGCGGGATGGGCACAGTGGGTGGCAGATGGGGGAATGACAGCGCCGGCGGGAGCAGGAGTCTTCAGTTATACCCAGAATGGGACGCTGGTGACCGAATCAGGAATCCCAAACGCCACGCCGACCATGCATGCGCGCATCTATTTGGATAAGTCTCGGGGTCATGACACCGGCCTGGCCATAGCCCTCCCGGGTCGTGGTTCTTCTGGAGGCGGCGGAATGACTGTGAACGTGGGGGCCTTTCAGCTGGATGGGATCACAGCTGCAGGCAGTGGGATGGCCCAGCTGAATCTCGATGCGTTCGGGCATGAGGCCAAGTTTGCGGGTGAGTTGATCGGTGGGCTTCCGGATGGGTTTACCGGGGTGCTGGATGTTTCCTCGTCGGATCCCTTCGTGGCGCTGACACTGCGATCACTGGTCAACACCCGCGGGGATTTCCTGCTGACCACGTTTCCCATTGCAGACTTCAGCCGGCCGGCGCCGCCCCTGCTGGTGTTTCCGCAGATTGCAGATGGAGGAGGCTATCGGACGCAGTTCATCCTGATCAACCCGAACGGAAGCGCGATGAACACGACACTCAGCTTTTACGATGATAATGGGTCAGCTTGGGCTGTCAGCTATTAGGATCACGTCGTGACTCGGGTGCCCTCAGGGCGATGTTGAACGCACGGGAACGGCCCGAGGAGCCTAATCCATGCTCGTTTCATTCAGCGGGAACGGACTCCACACCACTAGAGGGATCGCTGGGGTGGATGCTATTCCGGGTTAGAGTGTAACAATGGGTTCCGCTCCGGTCTCAGTGGGGTGATCAGTGGTTGGCTGCCGAAGAAGCGATGAACCGCGGCTATGATCCGGATGTGATTTACTTTCCCGTGTGAGCCGCCGAAGGCAGCCCCACGCCCCCCTGTCAGCGGAGGAGGCGGTGCAGCAAGGAAGGTGCGGAAACAGCCGCAATCTCCATTTCCGGCACACGGTTTGCCAACTTCATCGATCCATATTCAATCCCCGAAAGATTCGCCGATTGATCCTAAGCGATGAAAAGCTAAGAGGCACCCAACTCGAATCAGGACAACTTGAGTCCGCGAAGAGTTGTTCGATTGCAGCACGTGATGAACTAAAAAACTACAGGTTTTCATAAACTAAGCATCCACTTTTTCATATGCCATCAAGTCTGCTTCTGGAGGAAATCGTTTTCACTTCTTTTCAGTAATTTCCATCTGAATGAAGTGTACTAGACTTAAACTGTCCACATGTCGATCCCAATGAGTGATTCCGAGATTTCGTATTTGCCTCTGCCGCACTTGTAGCAAGCTTCTATTATTTGATTGAATCTACAAAACTTAAATAATCTCAATCAGGCATCGATCAGGGAACAAAAATTGCTGGTATAAGTTTGAACTCTTTAGAGTGCCGTGTTGGAGCGGCCAGCCTTGGTGGATTGAAGAGTCGGCGTCTTATCTTTCCATTTTCCATCCTTTAGCACTGCTGTCCAAATTAGCTGAGATTCAAGACCCTGACCCGCATGAATATTGGTTAAAACTGTTGTGATTGTCGATTTTCAAGTTCAGGTCTCCCATTCTGCTGTCCCAGTTAGCGATAGGAAAATTCCAGTTGTTGG
>JAIQFV010000043.1 GCA_020073085.1 Terriglobia bacterium
CCCACGACGAGAAAAGGAACACGAAAGGAGATTCGGATGCGGAGCGTCCCCAGCCGGCCGCCTTAGCAATCGGCGCCAGGCCACCACGTTGGCCTTGACATTGAATGCCTTCTCATGGAAGCCCCATCTGAAGCTCCGCGTTCTTTGCGGAGCGAGGGTGGGGCAGCGATGAGAGAAAATGGGAGAGCCCCGCTTGCGGGGCGAAACAATGCCCTCAGGTTCAAGTGTAGCGTTGGTCAAGTTCGATCTCTTGCACCTTGAGATCACTCAGTAACGCTTCTTGAAAAGAGATTTTCCGATGTTGTTCCTCCTGCCATGAAAACCCATGGTGTCTCTGCCATACGTCGAGAACCAAGCGGTGGAGTTGGACTCTACTAATTCGGGAAACGAGTAGGGTGACAGGAGGGCGGAGAGGAAGCATTGCAGAGAGGAATATGGCAGGGAGTTATTGTATGGCTGTCCGAAGGTTTATTCGCCAGATTCTTTCACCCCGCAAGCGGGGCTCGGATGGCCATGAGGGGGAAACCGTACCCCACCCTCGCTCCGTCCCGCAAAGAGCGCGGGACGGAGCTTCAGGTGGGGCTACATTCTGGCAGCCCTCCAGGCTTAATCGGACTCTCTTCTGATTCTGACCCACCCTTGCTACGCAAGGAACGCGGAGCTTCCCGCCACGGGGGATCTTCGACAGGTGGGGCTGTCCGCCTAGGTGGACCCTCCGGGCTTAAAGCGACAGATGCCTTGATCGAAAAGCATCGATTAATGGGAATCGAATCTTCTTCCGAGGCTGGTCACAGCCTTCAAGTTCGGAATCCCGCTGAACGGATGAAAACCGGATATGACTACCACGACCCTCTTTGTTGAACTTGTCGTCATCGGGCTTCACTCGATTCTCTGGATCGGTTTGCTGGTTCTGACCTTTGCCGGGTATCAGAATCCGGCCTGGGAGAAGCTGCTGACATTGAATCTTGCCGTCCCTGCCCTGGGAGTAACATACGTGTTGGGGATTGTGATCGACCGGCTATGTGATTTGGCCTGCATCTCCAAGGACCACCGCCTGAGAAAGGTGCACCCCTTGGAGCATCTTCCTCCATTTCTCACAATGCGGTTCTATATTCTCAACAAATCAAAGGACACCTATGAGCAGCTGGAATACACCCGCAGCCGTTTGCGGATTGCCCGCGCCGCCATCCTGAATTTCGCCATGATGACCTTTGCCGCACTTCTTTTTTTATGGGTCCGTCAAAGGGGCACGCACCCCCTCCCTCACCTGCTCCTCGCCTCCCTCGTCATTGTGGTGGTCGGGTTCCTGTTGACTTATTTCAGTTACGAATCATGGGTTGCTTTGACGAAGACCTACACGAGCAGCGTGATCGCGGCCTATCAGGTCCTTCAGGGAGAATAAAGCAAGAAATAGCTCGGGGACTAGGGGGGGATGGCGCCGGGACTTCGACAGATTTTCGCGGCAAAAGTACCCCAGCCCTCCCAGGGTGTTCGCGATCACCGCAAAACCGATGATGAGTAGAATTTTCTCAAACGTCACCTTGATCCCCCCGCGAATTTAAGAACACCGTTCCGCCCTTGAACTGGGAAGTCGGTCTGATCTCAGTCACGAAAGGGAGATGTCGACTCTCAAGAAACCCCTGCCGTTGAATATTACGTTGAGCCTTTGCCTTACGGAGTTGCGAAATTGACGTGTCTGCCCTCTTTTTCTCTGCGGGGCATGAAATCAGGTGCCGTTCGCATCGAGCTGATACATTGTTAGCCCGGAGAGCAATTTGGGATAAAAGTCCGTCGATTTCTGAGGCAATCGTTCTCCGGCAAAAGCCAGGTCGCGCACCTGTGCAATCCGTGTAGGGTTGAGAAAAAAGGCGAGCTGAGATTCTTTTCTTTCGACGGCCTGCAATCCCTCCTCAAAGTCGCGAAGGTAACGGACGTACCGCTCGGACCGGATATCCTCGTCGGAGATTCCCAGACATCGCTCCAGGATGATCTTGTGCAAGATGACCACATCCAGCTGATGTTGGCGCTCGGGGACATCGGGCAAAAGCTGTTGAAGATTCAGAGTCCCTTTCAACTTCATCAAATAGAAGTTTGAAGTACCGGTTGCGCGGAGCCCGATCGCCGGGATGACCTGGCCCACTTCATGCAGCTCCCGCCGAAATTGTTCCAGTTTTCGCTCCCGTTCCTCGGGCGTGAAAAATTTGAAGCCCGCGAGATCAAAGAACCACTGCACTCGGGTGAGGAAATCCTTCATCTCGAAGTAGGGAAGGTTTGAGACCAATCGATGGGCGGGCAAGATGGTCAGGCCTTCGCTGTCCATGTTGACGAAGGTCATCATCACCTTTTCGTAAGGGGGGAGGTCGCCGGCGGTTGTAGTCCCTGCCGTGCCGGGTTGGAGGGCGCGACACTCATTTCGAAAATTCAAGGCCGTTTCATACCGATGATGGCCATCGGCGATGATCAGGCGCTTGTCTTCCAGCTCCCGCTGGATCCTGGAGATCCAAGCGGGTTCCGTGACTTTCCAAACCGAGTGAATGACCCCGTATTCATCGGTCACACGAATGTCCGGTGCGGTTGCAGCTGTTTCCTCCAAAATCGCATCAACAGCCCGATGCGGGTCCGTGTAGAGCATAAAAAGCTGGCCAAAATGCGTTCGGGTCCGCCGCAGCAAGTTCAGGCGATCTTCCTTGGGTCCACTGAGAGTCTGCTCGTGAGGAAAAACAACTCCGGAGGAGTAGTCTTCCAGCTTCCCGAGGCCAATGAAGCCTTTCCGGGTCAGTCGTCTGCCCGGATTGGAAGGGAGCTCATAGTCCTGAAAGTAGACGAACAGGGCCGGCTGATCAATTTGGTGGAGAATACCGGATTTGATCCACTCCCGGAGCGACTGCTGGGCGCGGGTGTAAACGTTTTCAGCCCCGGTGTCGCCGGGAAGCGGCCTGCCCCGAATGATGCGCGCCAGGTTAAAAGGACTGGAGGCATAATAGCGCTCCCGCATCTCATCGGAGATCTTATCGTAAGGTTGCGTGACGACCTTCTCGAGACCACCGACCCGGGCCGAATCGTACTGGAAGGCTTTAAATGGAAAGATTCTGGCCACTGTTCATCCTGATCGAATTCTGAGATAAGGGTTCTTTGCGCCCTTTGCGTTGGAATGATTTGCCGAGGCAAACGGTGTCGAACTAAGCGAGCGAGGAGAGGATTTCCTCCGTATGTTCTCCCAGCCGCGGAGGAGGCAAGCGAATCGCTCCGGGGCTTTCCGACAGCTTGATGGGAATGCCGACGAGCCTCAAAGATCCAATTGTCGGGTGATTGACTTGCGCGATCATGCCGCGGGCTTGAATTTGGGGATCCTCAAAGACTTCTCCCACCGTGTTGATATAGCCCGAGGGAACTCCCGCCTCTTCCAGTATCCTCCGCCATTCGGCGCGGGATTTTGTTTTCAGCTTCCCGGCCAGGAGCGCGCGCAAGGAATCGTAATTCCTTAGCCTGTCCGAGTTGGAGACGAAGCGAGGATCTTTGCACAAATCCGGAAGCCCGATGGCTGCACAAAATTTCTTCCAAAGGCCCTCATTCCCGACTCCCACATTCATGAACCCGTCCGCGGTTTCAAACATCTCGTACGGGGCAATCGAGGGATGGCGGTTCCCGAGTCGTTTGGGGGTGCCTCCGGCAAAATGATTCTGCGCCTGGTAAGTCAGACAACCGACCAGCGAATCGAGCAGCGCAATGTC
The DNA here is from genome assembly GCA_020073085.1 of Terriglobia bacterium. Taxonomy (NCBI): domain Bacteria; kingdom Pseudomonadati; phylum Acidobacteriota; class Terriglobia; species Terriglobia bacterium. Next base: position 3,732 of record JAIQFV010000043.1, read on the forward strand.
GATGTGCTGTCCATGACCGGTCCTTTCCCTGACCCGAAGCGCCAGGAGAATCGCCTGGACGGCGTTCATGCCGGCAACGATGTCGGCAATGGAGAGACCAAACTTGACAGGAGGACCGTCCGGGAAGCCCGTCACATCCATGGCTCCACTCTCGCCTTGAATGACCACATCGAACCCCGGAGCTGAGGCCCGGGGACCGGTATGCCCGTAACCCGTGATGGAGCAATAGATCAGTCGGGGATTTCTTTTCGAGACCTGATCAAAACCAAAGCCGAGCCTGGCGAGCGCCCCTGCCCTGAAGTTTTCAACCAACACATCGGATTTTCGGATGAGCTTCCACAGCGCATCCTTGCCGGCCTCCGTTTTCAAGTCCAGCACAATGGATTTCTTGTTCCGGTTCAGACTCAGGAAGTAGGCGCTTTCACCCTGAATGAAAGGGGGGCCCCAACCTCGCGTGTCATCCCCCGCGGGCGGCTCCACCTTGATGACCTCAGCCCCCATATCGCCCAACGTCATGGTGCAATAGGGGCCCGAGAGGATGCGCGAGAGATCACACACACGAAGGTCTTCGAGGGGCAGCATGCGGTACCCGCCTTTCATCTGCGATCGAAAAGTGCGGAGAAAATCTACACGAAGATACAGTGGATGGCGAGAGAAAGATGGAATGGTCTTGTAAGATCTCCGCCTGTTGAACCCGGCCTCTCCCTTGCTGCACGGCAAAAGTGCGTCGAGATCCGGTCTATGCTTGCTTCATCAGAACAAGATAGACAATCCCCGAGGTAAAGAAGCCGCCAAACCAGGCGTAATCGTAGAGCCAGTGAAGCGACGGTACCACCACGCCGATCAGGGCGATCCCGATGCCGAGAACCAATGCAATGACCGCGCGGATGTTGAACCCTCGATAAAATTCATAAAACCTCCCGCGCAAGTAGAGGTCTTCAGTCGCGATCATTTTCTTCCGGATCAAATAGTAATCCGCGATCATGATCCCCGCGACGGGTCCCAGCAGCCCGGAATAACCCACCAGCCATCCGATATATTTATCGGCGTTTTCCATAAGTCGCCACGGCCGGATCAAAACGCCGATGATGGCCGTGATGATCCCCCCACGGAGGAAGGTAATCTTGCCGGGCCAGAGATTTGAGAAATCATTGGCCGGGGAAACGACATTGGCGGCGATATTGGTGTTCAGGGTGGCCGTTCCTAAGGCAAAAAGAGCGATGAAAGCGATGAGGGGCTGGTTGAATTTTGACAGGAGCACCACGGGGTCCCAGATGGCCTGCCCAAAAATAACCACAGTGGCCGAGGTCACGGCGACGCCAATGAAGGAGTAAAGCGTCATGGTGGGGGGCAATCCCAGCGCCTGGCCGACCACCTGGTCACGCTGCGACTTGGCGAAGCGCGTGAAGTCCGGGATGTTCAGAGAAAGCGTCGCCCAGTATCCGACCATGGCCGTCAGGCTGGGCACAAAGACCTTCCAGAAATCCCCCCAGGTTTTCAATCGCCCGGGCTGCTTCAGCATAGGACCAAACCCTCCAGCCCTCTGCCAAGCCCAGACCAACAACGCGAGTCCGATGGCGATCATGAACGGGGCCGTCCAACTCTCCAGCCCACGAATCGTCTCGATTCCTCGTATGATGATGAGGACGTTGACCAGCCAGAATGCGAAGAACGCGATCCAAATGCCGGCAGAGAAATGAACCCAGCCCGGCACAAGAATGGCCAGCATGGCATTGATCGCGGAGCCTCCGATCCAGGTCTGGATGCCGAACCACCCGCAGGCGACGAAGGCGCGAAACATGGCGGGAATGTTGGCCCCCAGCACCCCGAACGAGGCGCGCGCAAAAACGGGGAAGGGGATTCCATACCGCGTGCCGGCGTGGGCGTTCAAGACCATCGGGATGAGAACGATAAGATTTCCCAGGAAGATGGTCCCGATCGCTTCCCACCAGTTCATGCCTTTTGCAATCAACCCCGCGGCCAGCAGGTAGGTGGTGATGCACACGCTCATCCCGATCCAGAGGGCGGCGTAGTTGTACATCCCCCATGTTCGGCGCTCCCGCGAGACCGGAGCGAGGTCTTCATTGAAAAGCGGACTGCCCCGCAAGGGTCCCAAATCGATGTTGTCGATGATGTCTCGGACTGGCCGCATCAGGGTTCCAGGTCGGGATGTGCGTCTTGATCTTTAATGTGAGAATCAATTCACCGCAAAGACGCAGAGTTCGCCGAGCAAATTAAGCGGTTAGGTTCACGAAGTTCTAAAGACAACGGAAGGGTATCTTACTTCCAAGCCCCGGCGTAAGTGGCGCGCTTGAGGAACTCGCCGCGGCCGGCCTTGCCGAGGAACTGCCCCTGGTCGACAATGACCTCTCCCCGGGAAAGGACTGTCCTGGCATTGCCCCGGATCGTCCATCCTTCAAACATCGAATAATCCACGCGCATATGGTGCGTCTTTGCTGAAAGCACATGCTCGGCGGCGGGGTCCCAGATCACCAAGTCGGCGTCACTGCCCACGGCGAGGGTGCCTTTGCGAGGGTAGAGTCCGAACATTTTGGCAGGCGCGGTAGAGGTGATTTCCACCCATCGGTTGACGGAGATCCGTTTCTGGTTGACGCCGTGTTCGTAGAGCAGTTGCAGGCGATTCTCGATGCCCGGCCCGCCGTTGGGGATCTTGGTGAAATCGCCACGGCCGAGCTCCTTTTGTTCCTTGAAGCAGAAAGGACAATGGTCGGTCGAAACGACTTGGAGGCTGTTCGATCTCAGACCTTCCCAGAGCTTTCCCTGGTTCCATTTTTCCCGCAGAGGCGGCGTGAACACCACCTTCGCCCCTTCGAAATCCGGCATTTTTTCCATGTCTTCGAGCGAGAGCAGCAGATATTGAGGACACGTTTCGGCATAGGCCATCACCCCGCGGTCCCGTGCTTCGGCGACCTTTTGGAGGGCCTCGTTGCAGGAAAGATGGACAATGTAGACGGGGGCCTGAGCGATTTCGGCCAGCGCAATGGCGCGGTGCACGGCTTCGCCTTCCGCGGTGGTGGGGCGCGTCAAGGCGTGATAAATCGGAGCGGTTTTTCCTTCCGCAATCGCGCGGCGCACAATGACGTCGATGGCGCTGCCATTCTCGGCATGCATACAAACGAGGGCGCCATTCTTGGCCGTCTGTGACAAGGCCTTGAAGATCGTCCCGTCATCCACCATCAGGACGCCGGGATACGCCATGAAGAGCTTGAAGCTGGTAACGCCTTCGCGGACGACGGAATTCATCGAGTCGAGGCCCTTGTCGGCATCCGTGGAGCCTTCGCTGAGATCCGTCACAATCATGTGCAATCCGTAATCGATCACCGCGCGGCCGCGGGCCTTCTTCCACCACGTCTCCAGGGCATCCTGGATTCTTCCGCCCCGCCCCTGGATGGCAAAATCCACGATCGTGGTCGTTCCTCCGAAGGCGGCCGCGCGCGTGCCGCTCTCGAAATCGTCGGCGGACGTCGTGCCGCCGAATGGCATATCCAGATGGGTGTGGGCATCAATGCCCCCCGGAATCACCAGCATGCCCTGGGCGTCGATGATCTTGTCGATGTTCTGGGCAGGAAGGTTCGCGCCGAGGGCCGCGATTTTCGAACCTTCGATGAGAAGATCAGCGCTGAAATTATCGACTGCGGTAACGACGTTACCATTGCGAATAAGAGTCTTCATGGAAGGGGCTCCTGGGCTGTGCCCGGATGGATTTTCATAAGTTGATTCAGCGCTCCTATAGTAACACCAGTTGCAGAGGGATTTCTTGGAGAAAAAGGGGGCTAAGTGCTTCATTCCAAAATATGGTGACGCATTTGGAGTGCGCAAGCTTGCTTGCGCTTTGATTCCGCGTGCCTTGTTGCGCCGAGGGAATGTGCGCGAAGCAAGCTTCGCTCTGTGAAAGCGGCAGCAAGCTCCCGCACTCAAAATGGGCCCTGAATACGTTGGCGTATCAATGAACCAGAGTGCTAAGGGGCCCTGTTCGCGGCCCGTGTGCGCCATTCGGGTGACCCCATACTGGTTTTTTGTTGATCCTCTTAATGGCGCTCTCAGTGAGGGGGTTGTATATACAAGGGTCGGAGTTCTTCATTGAAACTCCACCAAGACCAATTCAAAGTAGTTTGCTCCACCTCCTTCGCTGTTTTGGGTGCGGCGCTGGGGAAAACGATGACTGTAAAGAAAGTGGGGCTCTCAGTTGCTGCACGGAAAAGTATTTTCCGGCCAGTAATCTTGATCAGACCCCCTGGTTGAAGTCTGTTTTTCTCGAGTTCTTTATTGTAGAAGCCTTCAAACGCTCCACCCAATCCATCATATCCATTCATTAACCATATTATTTGGTTGGGAAACTTATACTCAAATTCGGCCATGTTTCTTGGCATGGAAAACTGACGAAACTGGAAATTCAGAAAATTAAACTTCGCTTGAATCGACCGCCGGTTATAAAAATGAACCACGGAACCGTTCAGTTCCCAGGTGTACCCCGGAGCTTGGTGGGCTATTAGGTCAAGCAAATGGCGACCCGCATCACTGCCTCCAGGAACCTTGATGTCCGGGAGTGGCTGAGCCAGCTCAGCAACCATCGGTATTCGGCCGGAATGCGCCACCTGAGCCAATACGTTCGCCAAGTTACCCCGCAGCGAAGCATGGGCCATCGGTTGACTGAGCAAATCGCTCTGCGGATTAGCCGCAGAGCAATTGATCACAAAGAGCAACGCAACAATAAGATGTAAACTACGCCGCATCTTTATGAAACCCCCGTTGCCGTATCAGGGCTTGACCCGTACTGTTCAGATTGTGGCGCCGTAACGCTCGCTCTGAGATCAGTGTGCCCCAAATTCATGAGATGAATGATAACCAATTGAGGCAACTTGCCCACTATTGCTCAGCTCTTGCGATGCGTATGAAAAGCCCCCTTTTGAAAAGTAAACAATCTCTCATCCTTCGAGCCGTGGAAGATCCAAGAGCTGCGTGGACCCAAGTGTTCGGCGACCCTATTGATCAGCTGCCGCACCGTGAGATGCTCAAAAGTGACCGACCAAGGCTTAGCGTAGCCTATGTCTCCTCCCAACTGAAAATATCCAAGCTGTTCTTTCGGGAGCAGTATGTACAAAGGTGCGAACACTTTGTCAGGGTCAGGGATGTCCGTGAGTGTTATTCGTTCAAGTTGGAGATTCAATAAATACGAATAATCGCCGATAGTTGCTCGTGGGTAGATGTTTATCGAGGGTCCGTCTGTCGACCATGTGTATCGGGTGTCGAGCCCACAAAGCGTGTCAAGTGCCTCTCGTACAGTTTTATTCTCAAGATGCAGTGAGAACTGGACACTCTGGTCCTCGGGATCTGACATTTTTTCGCGCAGGATCTGCTCAATTCCCAGGTGCAAGCCCCCGATTGGCTTCGAACTCAACTCGGCTATTCCATCTATGAGGGTTGAGTCCTTAAACTCGAATTCCGCTACCCTTCCGTCGAGGGGAGGTGTCGCTAGGGTTGCGGCGCTTTGATCGCCACGCGGTGCCTGGCCCAGACCTTCGACGCAGAGCAGTAGTGAAATCAATCCCAGTGTGAGAAAGATCTTCATTTGTTTCCGCCGTTATTGGTAATTGCATGGGGCCAAGTTTCAAAATCTAACGAGTTGGACTGTTGATTTTTGAGAGCTGCCCCATCTTCTTGTTGAATATTCAATGATGCCTGCTCTTATATCTCCAGCGTATTGCTCCAGTCAATGGAGCACTCTAAATTCTATGTGGTGATTGTTCCCTTTATGCACGCCCCAAAAACAAAAGGCCCCGTCGCGTGTGCGACGAGGCCTTTCCAAAATGGATTTCGCTGTGGAAAATTAGAGTTTGGTGACGTTTTCCGCCTGAAGACCTTTTTGGCCCTTGGTCACTTCGAACTCCACGGCCTGGCCTTCGGTCAAAGACTTGAATCCTTCGCCTTGGATTGCGGAGAAGTGCACGAAGACATCTTCGCCCGATTGGCGCTGGATAAACCCAAAACCCTTTGCGTCGTTAAACCATTTCACTGTACCTTGTTCTTTCATTTCTGTTAATGCTCCTTAGGTTGATGTTGCTTGTTTTAATTTACCTTGTCTCGTCTTCGTGTCCACCGCAAAAACAAATAGCTCCAAAATCCGATCATGGATTTGGAGCCAACGTACTGCTACGACAACAAAAACTTGACCAAGACTGGCGAGAGACTACACGAGATTTGAAAGGAACGCAAGGAAAAAATTTGGCGAGAGATATGGTAGGGCGCCGAGCCTCGCCGCACTACATATGGCACAGGAATCACGAAATCGAGGGGTGCTTCTCATGCCATGGCGTCCGGCTTTGATAGGCAATGCCAATCTCAAGCAGCGTTTTCTCGCTGAAGGGGGACCCCAGGAATTGAATTGAAGTCGGAAGGCCATTTTGCCCAAAACCGTTGGGAAGACACAAGGCCGGAGCCCCGACGGCATTTCCAGCTGGAATCAAGGGAGTCCCCCCTTTGACCTCCGGATAAGCTTTGTCGAAATCCACTCCAATGGGCGGGGCCACGGCGCTGCGCGTCGGGGCAACGACGGCATCGAACCTGCTCATGAACTCATGGTAGGCCGTCTGCATCGGGCCGCGGATGCGCATGGCCTGCAGATAATCGACGGCGGATACCACGGAGGCCGTGTATCCCCCAATGCGGTCCCGCGGTGTTTGAAGTTCAGCAAGTTTTCCACTTTCGATCAGATCATAAAAGGCGGACGCTCCCTCGGCATTCACAATCGTTCCCACGACATTGCCCCAGGGGAGGTCGGGAAAGGCCACGTCGGGCGTCACATCACAGAATTGCCGGAGCACCTCGACCGTCTGGTCAAAGTTGGCCTTGACCTCCGGTTGGATGTCTTTGGTGGCATCTTTGATGACACCGATCTTAAATTGTCGTTTGCCAGGGGCTGCTGAAGCAGTGACACCCGCCCGCCGGGTCCCGGCAGTCGCGCCCCCCGCGTTCAACGGATATTCGAACTTCTTTGCAACAGACGTCGGGTCCTTGGGATCCTGGCCGGCAATGGCGGCCAGGACCAGCCCGCAATCATCGGCCGTTCGGCACATGGGCCCGAGCTTGTCAAGACTCCAGCACAGGGCCATTGCGCCGTGACGGCTGACGAGTCCATAAGTGGGACGCAATCCTGAAAGGCCGCAGCACGCGGAGGGGGTGAGAATGGATCCCGAAGTTTCGGAGCCGATGGAAAAAGCCACAAGACCGGCTGCCGTGGCCGCTCCGGGTCCGCTGGAAGAACCGCCGCTCCAAAAATTCGTGTTCCAGGGGGTCCGGCCGGGACCCGTGAAAGACGCATCGGGGTTGTTATATCCCATTCCCCCTGCCAACTCCACCATCGCCAGCTTCGCGATCAGAACCGCGCCGGCGTTGCGCAGTCTCTCAACCACCGTGGCGTCATAGTCAAAAACCTGGTTCTTGTAGGGCGCCGCGCCCCACGTCGTAGGAATCCCTTTAGTTGCCAAAAGGTCCTTCACGCCAAAAGGGATGCCGTGCAAGGGTCCGCGATACTTGCCCGATTTGATTTCTTTCTCGGCCGCCCGCGCTTGTTCAAGGGCTTGCTGGCGCATCAAGGTCACCAGTGCCCCCAACTTCGGGCCAATCGCCTCCAGTCGAGTAAGGTACGACTCCGTCAGTTCTACGGGGGAAATCTTTTGGCTTCGAATTTTCAGCGCCAGGCTGGCCACTGGAGAATAAAGGATGTCTTCTGAAAGCATGTCGCCTCTCAAGGATCGGAATGTTGTCAGTTAGGATTCACACCGATGGGTTGATCAGGCCTCACGATTTCACCCGAGGGAGGTCCAAGGCATGAAACATCGTGACGGGTTCGTCGGCGTTGGTCAGTTTGAAAGCACGGATTCGTTGGCGGCCCCGCACACCGCGCTCCAACCCCAGTTTCACCTCGACCATCTGTTCGTCCGTTAGAAACTTCCCGTAGCGCTGCTTGACAACCTCGGCCAAAGCTTCGGCCTCGGGCGAGGGTTTCATTTCCTGTGACCCTGTTTGGGCCGGCGCGGCAGGTTTTGCTTCCGGTTTACTTTGAGTCTGGGCAGGTGACAGATCGACGCTCGAAAGGACCGCGGGGAGGAGGGGAGCCAGGACAAGTGCTTTGACCATCCGCCGCCGTGATTGTGAAATGGTCCGTCCTTTGGGGTTTGCCAGAGAGGGGGTGACCTTGGAAGAGCTCATGAAATACTCCTTTTCAAAAAGCAGGCGCCGAGCGCGGGTTCAGAGTGGGATTGCTCCTTGCTTGTTCTACTGCGTGATACAGAGCGTCCGTCCTGCCTGACAGCTAGCCAGACCTGAGCCTCTTCAACACCTGACTTGATCTGAATGGGCTCTGTTTTGTTCTCCAGGGAAGCGGCAGTATATCACAAGTTACTCTGCGCCTGGAGAAGGCGGGGAACTCTCCTGTGATAAACTTGAATTCATGAATGACGGGGTTCACCTGATCGCGATTGACATCGATGGCACGCTGCTCGATTCAAAGGGAAGACTGAGCGAGGAGAACAAACATGCTGTGGACGCGGCGGTGGACGCCGGGATTGAAGTTTCGCTGGTGACCGGGCGTCGCTTTTCAATGGCCGAACGAATCGCAACCCTGTTTGAACACGATCTCACCGTGATTGCCAACAATGGTGCGGTCATCAAGACCTCCCGGAGCCACCATCTTTCTTACAAGGATCCTCTGCCCCTTCCGGCTGCGCGGCAGGCGCTCTACGCCACGCGGGCTTTTCGCTCCTCCTGTGTCGCGCATGCGGAAGAATCCGAGTACGGCCAACTCGTTTGTGAAGGGATCGATCCCAACAATCTCCCGCTGCGATGGTACTTGGACAAGAGCAAGGAAGACGTACGGTATGTCGATTCGCTGGAGGAGTTCCTTACCGTCGACCCGATTCAGCTCATGTTCGGAGGGGCATTGGAGGTGATGAACGGAGTGATCCAGGCGGTAACGCCCCTGGTCGAAGCCGGTGTCGTGAAGATGGCTCGGACGGAATATCTTCGCAACGATGTTTCCATCATCGATATCCTTTCCCCTACTTGCAGCAAGGCGGCCGCGCTCCAATTCCTGCTGGCCCGGCATGGCTGGATCCCTGAAAACCTGATGGCCATAGGCGATAACCACAACGACCATGACATGCTGGAACTGTCCAAAATCGCCGTCGTGATGGGTCAGAGCGTAGAGGAGTTGAAAACGACCAGCCGTTACGTTACCGCGACCAACGATGAGAATGGAGTAGCGCAGGCGATTGAGAGGTTCGTGCTCAAGTGAGAGGCGACTGCGGTAAATTCCAAATTCCAATATCCAAAGTCCAAATAAAATCCAAAGCCCAAATTCCAAACAAGGACCTTGACCCCCACTATTCACTAAAGAGGGGCTCTGCCTTTGTTTGGATTTTGGAATTTGAGTATTATTTGGACTTTGGATATTGGAATTTGGAATTTGCTTCCCGAAGGATCGGCATCTGCGGTGTGTTATAATCGTGTTTAATTCCAATCAGGGAGATCACAGCACAACATGGGTGGAAAGAATCCGTATTTAGCCGCAGTCGAAGTGCCACCGCCGAAAACCAAGTACAAGATCACCTTCCTGCCCATGAATAAGACGGTCGAGGTGGATCCCGAGCGGTTGCCGGACCATGTGGATGGGTTGCCCGGGTCTGTCTTGTCGATCGCCCTGGCCAATGGAATCGACCTGGATCATGCCTGCGGGGGTGTGTGTGCTTGTTCCACGTGTCATGTTTATGTGCGTCAGGGGTTAGAGACCTGCAATCAATCCTCGGACGACGAGGATGACATGATTCAAGAAGCTCCCGGCCTGGAACTGGATTCCCGCCTGGGATGCCAAACCGTTCCCAATGGAACTCGGGACATTATTGTGGAAATTCCCGAATGGAATCGGAATGCGGCCAAGGAAGAGCACTAGCAAAGTTTTAGTGCTTTGAAAAGCCATTGGCGCTGAGAACACCTGAAAGCTTTTGTTGCCAGAAGATGCCTGGACCCGTTTCATTAATCCCGATCCGCACGAGCTGGGCCAAACCCAGAATTCATTTGGATCCCAGAACATCGTTCGTCATTGAATGCCCGTGCCGGCTGGATCATTCGATGTTCTCTTCCGACCTCTACCGCCGGGGCGGACGGATCCGGCCACACCGTCACCCGTGTTAACGAATTCTTCACAGATTTGACCACTCTTTGAGAAGGAGACAAAAGATAAATGTATTTTCACGGCTTACGGAAGGCTTGGTTGGTTGAATCCATGTGTCTCTTGATGGGGATGGGCGGAGCCGTTCTTGCGTGGGCACAAAAAGACGAGGTTCCAGGTCCTGAACCTCTGCGGGGTTATTCCGCCCCGGAGAGCAAACTTGAGCGGGATTGGGAGGAGAAGATGCGAGCGATTCCTGACCCCAAGAACCTCCGCGAGAACATGCGCTTGCTTTCCTCAGCCCCTCATCATGTGGGATCGGCAAAAGACAAGGAAAACGCCGAGTTCATTCTTCGAAAATTTCGGGAGTACGGATTGAAGGCCGAGATCGAGCAGTTCTATGTGCTTTTTCCCACACCCAAGGAACGGTTGGTGGAGTTAATCGAGCCTGAGAAATACAAGGCGCAGTTGAAGGAGCCTGCGGTCATGGAAGACTCAAACTCCACGGATACAGGACAGTTGCCCACATATAACGCCTATTCTGCCGATGGGGATGTGACGGCCCAGGTCGTCTACGTGAACTTTGGGACTCCAAAGGATTATGAGGAACTCGCCCAACTGGGCATTGACGTGAAAGGCAAGATTGTCCTGGCGCGCTATGGCGAGAGTTGGCGCGGGATCAAGCCCAAGGTCGCCTACGAACATGGGGCCGTCGGGTGTTTGATTTATTCGGACCCCCATGAGGACGGCTATTTCAAGGGAGACATCTACCCGGAGGGCGCGTACCGGCCCTGGCAGGGGGTTCAGCGCGGCAGTGTAGCGGACATGCCGATCTATCCGGGGGATCCGGAGACTCCCGGCTGGGCCAGTGTCAAAGGCGCCAAGCGGCTGTCTCTGGTTGAGGCGAAGACGCTGATGAAAATTCCCGTGCTCCCGATCTCCTACGGGGATGCATTGCCTATCCTAAAGAATCTGCGCGGTCCCGTTGCCCCGGAAGGTTGGCGCGGTTCGCTTCCCACCACTTACCACATCGGAGCGGGTCCTGCCGTGGTGCATCTGAAAGCGGCATTCAATTGGAATATTGAACCCATCTACGATGTGATCGGACGAATTGAAGGGAACACTTTTCCCGATCAATGGATTGTCCGCGGCAATCATCATGACGCCTGGGTGAATGGGGCCTCTGATCCGCTGAGCGGCATGGTTGCGGAACTGGAAGAAGCCCGTGCCTTGGGCATATTGTCGCAGCAGGGGTGGCGGCCGAAACGAACGATCGTGTTCGCGGCATGGGACGGCGAAGAACCCGGTCTGTTAGGCTCCACGGAATGGGCTGAAGCGCATGCCGAGGAATTGAGCAAGAAGGCGGTGATCTACCTCAACACGGACAGCAATGGCAAGGGCTGGCTGGGCGCCTCAGGTTCTCACACGTTGGAAAGGTTTATGAACGAAGTGATGCGCGACATCCGGGACCCGCAGACCGGCAAGTCGGTCTGGCAAGCGCTTCAGGAGCGCCGGCAGGGTCAGGCCAAGACCGACGAAGAAAAGAAGGATCTGAAGGAACGGGCAGATTTGCGCATCGGCGCCCTCGGCTCGGGTTCCGATTACACGGTCTTTGTTGATCACCTGGGAATCGCCTCCCTGAATCTGGGGTTCGGGGGCGGCGGCGACGGGGGTGTCTATCACTCCATCTATGACTCCTTCGCGTGGTTTACGCGGTTCTCAGACACCACGTTTGAATATGGCCGTGCGCTGGCACAGACGTCAGGCTCATCCGTGATGCGGGTGGCGGACGCAACAGTGCTCCCGTTTGAGTTTGAGGATTTTGCCGATACGGTCGCGAAGTATGTCACAGAACTGGAGAAGCTCAGCCAGGAAGCGAAGCCCCCGGAGACGATCGATTTCTCAACGTTCAAGGATGCGGCCACCAACGTAAAACAGGCGGCCGAACGCTATCAAGCTGCTTTCAAAAAGCAATCCTCCTCCCAGAACTGGAAGATCAGTGCCTCCCAGGAGAATTCTCTCAATGAAACGCTTTTTATGATTGAGCGTCACATGATCAATCAAGAGGGCCTTCCCGGCCGCCCCTGGTTTAAGCATGAGATCTATGCGCCGGGCCTTTATACCGGTTACGGGGTGAAAACCATCCCCGGGGTGAGGGAGGCGATTGAACAGAAGAACTGGGCCGACGTCAAACCCCAAATGGAAAGAGCGCGGGCTGCCCTGCTCGAGGTGGTATCGCAAATCGATGCTGCTACCCGGCTCCTCGAGGGGCAATAATTCGGGAGTGCCTGAAGGGGAAACCCGGTGCGAAGCCTCGAAAAATGACGGATCACAACAGAAGCCCTGGATTCGGGCCGGAGGAACTGCCGTGGCTCCTTTGGGCCAATAGACTCAGATCGACAACGGACATCTTCAAGGAGGGATCGATGTCGAAAATTCTTCAAGTGAGGCACGTCTTGAAGCTCGGATTGTTGTTCGTATGCGTCTCTTGCGGCCTGAGTTTCGGCCAAACGGGAGTGGGGGAGAACAAAGCCCTTCGTCCGGTTCACACCTTCTCGATCGTGGCTCGGGATCCGGCCACGGGTGAACTGGGAGTGGCGGTGCAGTCGCATTGGTTCTCGGTTGGCAGTGTGGTGCCATGGGCCGAGGCCGGCGTGGGCGCCGTTGCAACACAGTCGATTGTTGAACCCGGTTACGGCCCCCTGGGATTGGACTTGATGCGCGCCGGAAAGTCCGCCCCGGAGGCCCTGAAGGCGCTGCTGGCGGCGGATTCGAACGCTGACGTGCGTCAAGTGGCGATGGTGGACGCACAAGGACGAAGCGCCGCACACACCGGAGAGCACTGCATCCAAATGGCCGGTGACGTGGTGGGAAAGGGCTTTACCACCGAGGCCAATCTCATGGAGAAAAATACCGTCTGGGGGGCAATGGCCCGGGCGTTTGAGGATTCCAAAGGAGATTTGACAGACCGGTTGCTTGCCGCGCTGGAAGCCGCCCAGGCGGAAGGCGGGGATATCCGCGGAAAACAGTCGGCCGCCATCCTGGTGGTCGCCGGGAAGTCGACGGGCCGGCCGTGGGTCGATCGCCTTGTGGATTTGCGGGTCGATGACAGCACTGATCCCATCAATGAATTGAAGCGGTTGGTGAGATTGAATCGCGCCTATCATCACATGGACGAGGGGGACAACCTGTTTGCCAAGGCGGACGTGGAGGGCGCCATCCGCGAGTACGGAACCGCAGAGCAGATGGTTCCCGACAACATTGAAATGGTCTTTTGGCACGCCATCACGTTGGTCAATGCCAAACGGGTGGATGAGGCGCTTCCGTTATTCAGGAAGGTCTTCGCGGATCCGGTGCAGGGAGCGAAATGGGCCGAGCTTGTTCCCAGGCTGCCCCATTCGAAGATGCTGCCGGAGGATCCCAAGGTGATAGAGAAAATTCTGAGCGCCCGAAAATAAGCCATGGTTTCATGCCGGGTGACAAAGACGTCAAAGTCGAAATAGGTCCCTTTCAGGCTTCTTGCGGCCCGGGGTCTTGGTCCAAAACAGTGCATTCATCCTTCAAAGCGAAGGGTTGCTGAAAAGAACATGCCGCGATCGGTCTTCATCACCAAACGAGGTCCTCCTGAGGTATTGAAGTCCCAGGAGGTCCCGGAACCTCGGCCGAAGCCTCATGAAGTTCGGGTTCATGTGAGGGCTGCCGGGGTGAATTTTGCCGACATCATGATGCGACTCGGCCTGTACGCGGGGGCGCCCCCACTCCCGTTTGTCCCGGGTTACGAAGTGAGCGGGACCATCGATGAGATCGGAAGTGAGGTCAAGAATCGGAGTGTCGGGGACCGTGTGATTGCCATGACGGAATTCGGGGGATATACGGAATCCGTGTGCGTTGCTGCGGATCGCGCGGTTCCCATGCCTGCAACCATGTCGTTCGAGCAGGGGGCGGCGCTGCCGGTCAACTACCTGACCGCCTATCATATGCTTTATTATCTCGGGCATGTCCGGAGAGGCGAGCGGGTCCTCATTCATCAGGCCGCCGGAGGCGTCGGATTGGCGGCGCTCGAGTTGTGCAAGGTGGCGGAGGCAGAAACCTTTGGCACGGCTTCCGCCTTTAAAAAGGACTTTCTTCTGTCGCGGGGACTCCACCACCACATCGACTATCACACCCAGGATTACGAGCAGGAAGTTCAGCGAATCACTCAAGGCGAAGGGGTCGAGATCGTTCTCGATCCGATGGGCGGGGAGTCTTTGCGGAAGGGGTATCGACTTCTTGCCCCGCTGGGACGACTCATGGTTTTTGGTTTTTCCAGCAGCGTCTCCGGCAAAGGGAGGAATCTGTTCAAAGCAGGGGCTCAATTTCTTAAGACACCGCGGTTTTCGCCACTCGATCTGATGCTTCACAACCGCGCCGTCTTTGGGGTCCATCTGGGACGGTTGTGGAAAGCGGCCGGAGTATTGGCGGAGGAAATGAGGACCTTGCTCGACCTGTACGATCAAGGAAGGATATCTCCCTATGTCGGCAGCACGTTCCTTCTGGACGAGGCCGACGCGGCCCACCATTTCATCCAGGACCGGAAGAATCTGGGCAAGGTCATCTTGCTTGTGGACTGAGGACAAAAGACAACTCCCGCGGGCCATGCTCGTATCTGCAAACGCCTGCGAGGGCGTTCCATGCCAGGCGTAACGCCGCTCTCAAAAGGACCGTCATTTCTCTCGTCGCACCTCGACTGTCATCCATTCCCACCGAACGCCTTTCAGGAGAATGAATTTCAATGAACCCCAAACCTGTTCGCACAAGAATCCTTTTGCGCTGTCTATCATTGTTTGTGTTTGTCTCGATGAGCCTCCTGGCTGTGGCGCAGCCCGCCAAGCGCCCCATGACCTTTATGGACATCATCGAGATGCGAAGTGTAAGCAACCCTGCCGTCAGCCCCGACGCCAAATGGGTGCTCTACACAATGTCCACGCCGGACTGGAAGGCCGGGAAGAGTCAAACGGATATTTGGCTGGCATCCACCGATGGCGCGGTCAATAAGGAGATGACCTTCACCCGCGACAAGAACGAAACCAACCCGCGATGGTCGCGCGACGGGAAGTTTTTCGTATTTGCCTCGGATCGCGATGCGAGTCCAGCAGCGGCGGCCGCACCCGGCGGGGGGGCCGGTGAGGGCGCGCCAGGCGGGAGAAATCAACTCTACCGGATGCGTCCTGACGGCGGGGAGGCCGAAAAAATCACGGATGCCAAGGATGGGGTAGGAGCATTTGGTTTCAGCAAAGACGGAAAATGGCTTGCTTTTTCCGCCGGCAAGGCCGACGAGCAGCAGGTCTGGATTTTCTCAACCGCCGACATCGGCCCGGGGAAGGCCAAGCCGCTGACCAAGCACTCCAATCCCATCAGCTCCTGGCAGTTTTCGCCGGACAGCAGAAGGATCTACTTCCTCTCTCCGGATACGGTTGATAAGGACGACAAGGAGCGGAAGGAGAAGAAGTTTACAGTGAAGATTCGCGACCCACAGACGCCCGCCAATCATCTCTGGGCGTTGGATATGGATTCCAGGCAGGGAAAACGGTTGACCTCCGGGACGGAGTACACGGTGACCGGATTTACCCAGTCCAAGGATTCCCAGTGGATTGGGTTTCACGGCGGATCGATGAACCGCTATGAGAAGGGCACTGAAGCCCGTGACTATGCGGATCTGTTCCTGCTGAATGCCGCCACAGGAAAAATAGAACGACTGACCGAAAACAAAGACATCGGCGAAAGCCCGCTGAGCTTTTCTCCAGACAGTCAATTGATCGCCTTTTCTGCCGCCGACGATTTCAAATACTTCCACAATGGCAGGGTCTACGTGCGTCCCGTGGCCGCAGGCACCTGGAAAAAGCTGGGGGATGGGTTTGATGCCGATGTCAACCTGGGGTTCTGGGCAAGAGACGACAAGACGATCTATTTCAATGAAGGGATGGGCGCCACAAATCAGTTTTTCTCGGTTTCGGTAGACAACGGCAAGGTGACTCAGGTCACCCAGGTGAAGGGTGCGCTTAATGTGACGGAGGACGAAGACTCCGGCACTCTACTGGTCAGCTATTCCGACCCCACCACGCCGGGAAATATCTACTCCACGTCTCTGACGACCGTTTCAGACCGCGGCACCTGGAAACGATTAACGGATTCCAACCCCCAGGTCGCGGATCTTCTGCTGGGTGAGACGGAGGCGATTCGCTGGAAGAGTTCGGATGGGACCCTGATTGAAGGAGTCCTTGTGAAACCCGTGGGATATGAGAAAGGTAAGCGATATCCTCTCATTGTCCAAATTCACGGGGGGCCTGCGGGTGCTGACCTGCTCGGGTTTAACGGCCGCTATGTGAATTATTCTCACATCTACGCCGCCAATGGCTACTTTTGCCTGATGCCGAACTACCGGGGTTCCACCAACTACGGAGAAAAGTTCAAGATGGAGATTTCCGGGGATTATTTCCGGCAGGCGTTTGATGACATCATGACCGGCGTGGACAACCTGATCAAGCTGGGGATGGTCGACGAAGCCAGAATGGGCGTGATGGGTTGGAGTGCCGGTGGGCATTGGTCAAACTGGATCCTCACCCATACAAATCGCTTCAAAGCCATCTCGTCCGGCGCCGGCGCGATGAACTGGACATCCATGTATGCCGAGACCGATATCCAACGAAACCGCGAGTTTTACTTTCAGGGAAAACCCTACGATCGTTTCGAACATTACTGGGACGTGTCTCCCCTGAAATACATCAAGAATGCCAAAACGCCGACCCTGATTCATGTGGTCGAGGGCGACCCCCGCGTGCCGCGGCCCCAGAGCGAAGAGCTGCACATGGCCTTGAAGAAGCTGGGAGTACCCACCGAGTTCATGGTCTACCCGGGGAATACCCACGGCATTCCCGACATGCGCAACCAGATGGTCAAGATGGTCAGCGAATTCGGCTGGTTTGAGAAGTGGATCAAGGGCAAAGACGTCTGGTTCGATTGGGAAGCGTTCATTCAACTCAAGAAATAAAGAGGGTCACATCTTCGCATTTTGCATTTGGTTAATGGTGAGGGTCAGGTCTCCGCAATCTGCATTTGACGAAGCAAATCCGCATTCTCTGCATCAATGATCCTCGACTACCCTCCACAATGGCACTCGCCCGCCAGCAATTGAAGAATGCGGAGACCTGACCCTCGCGATTACAATTGTTTGACCTTCTTGAAAAGTCGGGATTTTCGTTCAAAGAAGCGAGGCCGAAATGAAACCAATTATAAACGGGCTGCTTTTTGTCATCGTAACAGCCTGCGCGTATGCGCAAGGGGCTTCGATTCGCTTGCACGTTGTCCACCGCTTTAGCTTTGCAGACGAGGTGGCTGAGGGTTCTGTTCAGGCGGTGTTTCCGGAAGATCAACAACCAAAGGCTACTGAGACCCAGAAAATTATAATCCATCCCCACCCTCGCGAGGTCGCTATTGGTAAAGGGAAGAGTCTATTAGTATGGTTCTCGTATACCAACCCACCCACCAACAAGCACGAGGTGTATGGAGAGGCTGACCAGCCTGATTTTGGTGCCGTGTTATCCAACAGGACTCTTTACGTTTGCTCGTGGCGTTCGCCCGAACTATCAGTGCCAGTCCTAAATCAGTACTTGAGGTCAGTGCTCTCAGGAAGGATGAGCCAAAAGGATGCCCGTTCCACAGCAGTACTACTTGCTCGGTGCTCCGAACACCTACAAGTGCTGGATGAGACGACTCCCGAGTTAGATGGTCTGCGCGAGCAGCTTGTCAAGATAGGCCACCTGCCTACCGTCGTCGCCACTACGGATGGATTCTTAGTGACTTTCTTTACTTGGACTGGACTACCGCAAGGAGAATTAAGTAAGTGGTCTATTCACATGAAAGGAAGACTCATTGCAGATGTGAAACGGGAGCATGTTACAAACATCTGATTACAATTTTGAGTGTCAGGTCTCTGCAAATGGCAATTGGTCAAGAAAGTTCGCTGTCTTGACAATGACGAAACGCCATTTCACGATTGCAGTGACCTTCTGTGTGGTCGTAATTGTCAGGCCCCTTCCTTTGTGATTTTCTGCTTGGCTGTGGACGGGTGGCGCATACTCCGAGAAGAGCAAATTCCAGGATCCAAACTCCAAAATCCAAGTAAACTCCAAAACCCAAATTCCACCGCGCCCACTCCCACTTCTCTGGCGGCCCTATTGCAGTTTCACCGCCGAGACGCAAGAGCCCTTGGGGTATTTGAAGTTTTCAAACTAACTTATGATTTTCTTTGCGCGCTTTGCGCCCCTGCGGTGACCTCCGTTTCACTCCCCCTCGTTCCAATATCCTTTCTTGTAAGGGCGTGACAGTCTGCTATACTTTCCATTTTTAAACTCATCTGAAGGGGATTCCTCATTCATGAATAACGTTTCACATCTGGAGTGTTCCTCGTGTCGAAAACATTGGTCTCCGCGGAGGATTTACAACCTCTGTCCGGAATGCAAGTTGCCCCTCCTGGTTCGATACGATCTCAAGGCCGCGAAGGGGCAGCTCAATCGTGAAAACCTAGCTTCACGTCGAAACGATATGTGGCGCTACCGGGAAGTCATGCCGGTGGTTGATGACGGAAATATTGTTTCGTTGGGCGAAGGAAATACTCCTCTTTTGTCGGCCCGGAGGCTCGGAAAGGTGACCGGCCTCGAAAACCTCATGATTAAGGACGAGTCGCCGAATCCGACCGCCTCATTCAAGGCACGGGGGATGGCTGCAGCGATCTCCATGGCAAAGGAATTAGGGATTCAAAAAGTGGTGGTTCCCTCGGCGGGAAACGCCGCCAGCGCCCTGGCGGCATATGCGGCCCAGGCGGGCATGGAGGCACATATTTTCATGCCGAAAGACGTCCCCCAGGCCAACTACATGGAGTGCGCCATGTTCGGCGCCCGCGTGACCCTGGTCGACGGGCTGATCAGCGATTGTGGACGTATGGTTGCGGAACTCAAGGATAAGGAAGGGTGGTTTGACGTCTCAACCCTCAAAGAGCCGTATCGAATCGAGGGCAAGAAGACGATGGGCTACGAGCTTGCTGAGCAATTGAATTGGCATCTCCCCGACTGGATTGTTTATCCTACCGGGGGAGGCACCGGCCTTATCGGGATGTGGAAGGCGTTTGAGGAAATGGAAGCGATGGGATGGATCGACTCGCAGCGTCCCAGGATGGTGACCGTACAAGCGAGCGGCTGTGCACCCATTGTCAAGGCCTTCCACGAGGGCGCGACGAAGGCGACTGTCTGGCCCAACGCCCGGACCATTGCCGCCGGATTGCGCGTGCCCGGGGCCATTGGGGATTTCATTATGCTCGAGATCCTGCATAAGAGTGGCGGGACGGCCGTGATGATCAGCGATGAAGAGGTGAAATCCGCAGTGGCCGAGATTGGAAAGCAGGAAGGGATTTTCTGCGCCCCCGAGGGGGCAGCCTGCTGGCCCGCAGTCAAAAAACTCCAGGGTGATGGTTCCATCCGCCCCGAAGATCGAATTGTCATGTTCAATACCGGTTCAGGCCTGAAGTACCTGGACGTGTTGGGGGAGTGAAGGTACCAGGGATAAGGAGTTAAAGAGGCATGGAAGCAGGTCGAATGGGAGGGCAGTAGACTTGGCGGCTTGGCCGCGTCCGCTGTCACGAGCCCCACTGCGGTGGTCCTTCCGACGAATCTAGTTGCTTGATTACCTATGCCGACCGAACGATTGTATTACGGCGACTCCTTCCTGCGCTCCTTCGAGGCGCAGATTGCGGACCTGCGCGAAATGAAGGGTCAGTTCCACGTTGTCCTCGACCGGACTGCGTTTTATCCGACCGGGGGGGGACAACCGAATGATCGGGGGACACTCAACGGGGTTGAGGTCGTCGATGTGTTTGAGCAGGAAGGCACCGGCGAGGTAATTCATGTCATCTCTTCCGCCGTCCGAGCCGGGCGCGCCGTGGGTGAGGTCGATTGGCCCCGCCGTTTCGACCACATGCAGCAACACACCGGCCAGCACATTTTCTCTGCGGCGTTTATTCAGATGTGTGAGGCGCCCACCGTGGGGTTCCATCTGGGTTTGGAGACCTCCACCATTGATTTGCGGACGAACCTCGCCATTCCTGAGCGCCTGGAGGAAGTTGTGAATCTGGCCAACCAGATCGTTTTTGAAGACCGTGAAGTCGCGGTTTTGAACGTGTCACGGGGAGAAGCGGCGGCGATGCATCTACGCAAGGAATCGGACCGTGAAGGTGTCCTCCGGATCATCGAGGTGACCGGGTTCGATCGCACGCCATGTGGGGGCACTCATGTGACCCGCACAGGGCAAATCGGTCTCATCGCCCCACGCAAGGTGGAGCGATACAAACAGGGTTGGCGCGTCGAGTTTGTCTGCGGAGGTCGCGCCCTGCGACGGTCAAGGGATGACTTCGATACGCTGGCCCGGGCCTCGAAGCTGCTTTCGTCACCCGTGGATCAGATTCCCGGCGTCATTGAGAGACAAATTGAGGAGTCGAAATCGTCCCGCCGTGAGCGGTCCCGGTTACTGGAAGAATTAGCGTCCTTCAAGGCAATGAGTCTGCTCCAAGGGGCGAAATCCTGCGGAGGCCGGCGCCTCCTCATTGAGACCTTTCGAAATGAAGGACTCGATTATTTGAAAATGCTGGCCCAGCATGCAGTCGCGGAATCGAGGGTGGTGGTGTTTTTTGTGCTGGCCGGCGAAAAACCACAGGTGTTGATTGCGACTTCTCCCGATTCCGGCGTGGATGCGAGTCAGCTCTTCAAGGTGTTCGGGCAAGAGTTTTCACTCCGGGGCGGCGGTTCCAGGCACCTGGCTCAAGGCTCGCTTGCAGACGCCTCGGCGGTCGCGCCTTTGATTGAATCTGCGGAAAAGAAATTGACAGCAATGTAGACGTCTCTGCGGAAGAGCGTAACCGCAAAGCGCGCAGAGAAGGCGCGAAGGACGCAACACATGAGTGGCGGTAATGAGGCTCGAGATGGCTGCGGCCTAGGTGCCCTCACGAAGGTCTTCGTATTCGCATTTCCCGGAAAACGGAACTCGAATCACTATCCGCATTTTTTTCGTTCGATCGAATCCGTTCGCAGATGAGTGGTTGATCCTCTATGAATTCTCCGAAAGTTTTGTTTGTCTTCACGGGCGGCACGATGTCGATGAAGTTTGACCCGGAGATTGGAGCCGCGGTGCCGGCCTATTCCGGGAAGGAAGTTCTCGCCATGGTGCCCCACCTCGAGTCGATCTGCGATTACGACCTCATCGATTTTGCCAGAATTCCGGGGCCGCACATGACGCCGGAAAAAATGTTTGAGCTCTCGAAGCTGCTGAACGAACAGTTGCGCCGCGACGAAATCGCCGGAGCGGTGGTCACCCATGGAACGGACGCACTCGAGGAGACCGCCTATTTCCTGGAGTTGACGGTCGATTCCTACAAGCCCGTGGCCGTGATCGGCGCCATGCGCCACAGCGGGGAGATTGGCTGGGATGGCGCGACCAACCTGGTGTCGGCGGCCCGTGTGGTGCTCGATCCGAATGCCACCGACCGCGGCGTCATGGTGGTCATGAACGACGAGATCTGCACCGCTCGCGAGGTGACGAAGACCCACACGGAGGCCTACGATGCCTTCAAGTCGCCTGAGTTTGGCCCCATCGGGCTGGTGGACAGGGACCGCATTATGTGGGTCAGGGGCAAATTCTGGCGAAAGATTATCCGAACGGAGCGCATCGAAACCCGGGTGGATATGTTCAAGACATATGCGGGATTTGATCCCCGGCTCATCCACTATGCATTGGACACCGGCGCGCAAGGCCTCGTCATTGAGTCCATGGGACGTGGCAATACCCCGCCGGCGGCTTTCACGGCGGTGAAACGGGCCTTGGAGATGCCGCTTCCCGTGGTCATCTGTTCGCGCTCGGTTCGGGGCCGGGTGCTGGACACGTATGGCTATGAGGGCGCAGGAAAACAGGCCCGCCGGCTGGGGGCGATTTTCGGCGGAAACCTGCCGGGGCAGAAGGCAAGGATCAAACTGATCCTGGCCTTGGGGAAGACTAGCTCGATCGAAGAGATTCGGAATATTTTTGAAGAAGGGGTGTATTTCTAGAACGGTAGGCTCTGTGACCACTTCCAAACGATTCATTCTCGCGCTTGATCAAGGGACCACCTCCTCGCGTGCCATTCTGTTCGATCATGATTCGAATCTAGTGTCCATCAGCCAGAGGGAGGTTCAACAGATTTATCCCCGATCCGGCTGGGTGGAACATGATCCGGAGGAGATCTGGCAATCTCAACTCCTCACCGCGCGTGAAGTCCTCGACCAGTCCGGTGTTTCAGCGAAGGAAATTGCAGCCATTGGCATTACCAATCAGCGGGAGACCAGCATTGTCTGGGAACGCGCGACGGGTCGGCCCATCCACAATGCCATCGTGTGGCAATGTCGTCGAACCGCCGAATTGTGCGATGAACTGAAGGAGGAGGGGTTCGACAGAAAGATCCTGAAAAAGACCGGCCTGGTGACCGATGCCTATTTTTCAGGGACGAAAATCAGATGGATGCTTGACCACATTCCCGGAGCACGGGCGCGGGCCCGCGACGGAGAACTTTTGTTCGGGACCGTGGACTCCTGGCTCATTTACAAGCTCACCCAAGGGGGCGTTCACGCCACGGATTATTCCAATGCCTCCCGCACCCTGCTGTTTGACATCCATCGGAAGCGTTGGGACCAGGAAATCCTCAACCGGTTGGAGATCCCGAAAATCATGCTCCCGCGAGTTCTCCCCTCCAGTGGCGTGTTTGGGGAAGCGGCAAGTGAATGGTTTGGCACGGCCATCCCGATTGCGGGGAATGCGGGAGACCAGCAGGCGGCCTTGTATGGGCAGGCCTGCTTTGAGGTGGGGATGGTGAAGAATACCTATGGCACGGGGTGTTTCCTTCTCCTTAATACGGGGGAGCGTGCCGTGTCGTCAAAAAACGGCCTCTTGACCACGATCGGGTGGGGCATGAAATTTTCCGGCCCCAGGAAGTCCCCGGGCCGGGGGGCCGCCCCAGGGAGACGCGGTGACGCTGATGATGTAATTACGTATGCGCTGGAGGGAAGTGTCTTCATCGCAGGCGCAGCGATCCAATGGCTGCGCGATGGACTCAAGATTATTGATCAAGCCAGTCAAAGTGAAACGCTCGCCACATCGGTGAAGGATTCGGGAGGAGTCTATTTTGTTCCCGCGTTTGTAGGGCTGGGGGCGCCTTACTGGGATATGCAGGCTCGTGGCACCCTGGTCGGAATCACCCGAGGAACGGAACGGGCCCACATTGTCCGCGCGGCGCTGGAATCGATGGCATTTCAGACCCGCGATGTCGCGGAGGCGATGCAGCGCGATGCCGGAACCCGAATCGGCGAATTGCGCGTAGACGGCGGGGCCGTTGCTAACAATTTTCTCTGCCAGTTTCAAGCCGATATCCTGGGGGTGCCGGTGCTCCGTCCCTCCATCACGGAGACCACAGCATTGGGTGCCGCCTATCTGGCCGGTCTGGCGGTTGACTTTTGGAAAAATCAAAAAGAAATCTCCTCTCACTGGAAACTCGACCGGAAGTTCGAGCCGCGCCTCCGACCCACGGTTCGAGAAGCCGCCTATGCCGAATGGAAACGGGCGGTGGAGCGATCCCTCCGATGGAAAAATTAGACTGGGGATCCAAGCTCGCATGCGGCGCCCCTTGAGCCTGCCCTGCTCGGCGTGCCCGTTGACCTGTGGTATGATCCCGTCCGAATCAGGCTCCCGGAAAACCGTGATTCGCTCAAGAAACCAATAAAACCGAGTCTTCCGGGACTTAAAGGTGCGCGCTGTCATGGAGAAATCCCGTCTTGAGATCTTCGAAGACACAACCAGGAACTCCCCCACGGATTCCTTCGCACATTATGCCCTCGCCATGGAATACGAGAAGGCAGGACGGATTGAAGATGCGCTTGCCACCTACAGGAGACTGATCGGTTTCGATCCCGCGTACGTTCCGGCTTTTCAGATGTGCGGACAGCTCTTGGTGAGCCTTGGCCGCTCCCCGGAGGCGCGCGAGATATTGACTCGCGGTCTGGAGGCTGCCCAGAAGATCGGCAACGCGAAGGCGGCCAACGAAATTCAGGTGCTTTTGTCGGGTTTGGCCGGGTGAGGGATTGCAACGCATGTAATGCTCAGATGTCCCTGGCAGGGGCGCTCCGACTCGTCGGAGCGCCCCTACAAGTTTAATTTTATGGTTACGAATCATCAATCGCCTTCCGACCCCGTCCCCCTGCAAGACCTTTCTTCACAGCAACACGGCCTTCAACGCCAACTCTCCGGGCGCCAGTTGACCATGATTGCGATTGGCGGAGCCATCGGCACTGGGCTGTTTCTTGGCAGTGGAGTCGCCGTGCAACTTGCCGGGCCCGGGGTTCTAGTGACTTATGGGGTCGGCGCCATCATCGCGTTGATTGTTACGCTGGCGCTGGCCGAGATGACCGTGGTGCGTCCTGTGGCGGGTTCATTTGGCGTTCATGCCGATGAGTTTCTGCACCCTTGGGCGGGCTTCTCGGTCCGGTACTCCTACTGGCTGGCGCAAGTCATCGCGATTGGAAGCGAAGTCGTTGCAGCCTCGATTTACTGCCGCTACTGGTTTCCATTTGTTCCCCAATGGGTCTGGATCGTCATGTTCTCCGCTACGATGGTGTACGTGAACTCGCGCACGGTTTCACGGTTCGGCGAATTTGAGTACTGGTTTGCGATGATCAAGGTGGTCACCATCATCGCTTTCCTCGGGGTCGGAGTTGGCTTGATCTTTGGAGGAAGGCAGGGCGTGGCACTCTCGTTCCACGATTTTCTGAATTCCTCCAAAATGCTGCCGCACGGATGGTCGGGAGTCTGGTTTGCTTCAAGCCTTGTGATATTCAGTTTTTTAGGGGTTGAGATCGTGGCGGTGACTTCGGGTGAAGCAAAAGATCCAGCCTTGAACATCCCAAGGGCGATGAAGGGTACGGTGGGGCGATTGGTTTTGTTCTATGTCGGCGCCATCTTCGTCCTCATCATGATCGTCCCCCATGCGGACATCGGGATACGAGAGAGTCCGTTCGTGACAGTGTTCCGGGCCGTCGGCGTGCCCTATGCCGGGGGATTGATGAATTTTGTGGTGCTGACCGCGGCGTTGTCATCCATGAATGCAAACCTGTACCTGACCTCCCGGATGCTTTTCTCTCTCTCTCGAAGCGGCTTTGCCCCCCAACTTTTTGGAAGAGTGACTCATGCGGGAGCTCCGCGCAATGCCCTGCTCGCTTCCACCGGGGGCCTTTTCGCAGCCGTACTGATGGCTCTCTTCTTCCCTCAAAGAGCCTATCTCGCGATGGTTGGTGTCGCGTTGTTCGGCGGCATCTTCGCCTGGATGATCATTCTGATCACGCACTTCTTTTTCCGCAGACGCGTAGCCGCGGAGACCCTCCAAAACCTCCCCCTCCGACTTCCTTTCTTTCCATGGAGTGGAATGGCGGCGCTGGGTGCGCTGATCGCGATCACCGGATCGTCGGCGTGGGTTCCTGAAATGCAACCCCTGGTGTGGAGTGCCGGGCCATGGCTGTTGGCAGTAACAATCTTCTATTGGGGGTGGAGAAGATTCAGGGCGAAGGAACTGAACGGATCACGCTAATTCGGTGGGAGATATGGTGGACCGCATGGGGCTCGAACCCACGACCTCATCGTTGCGAACGATGCGCTCTCCCAAACTGAGCTAGCGGCCCACGTTCAACGAACGTCTCAAATACTACTCGATACCTGTGGGTTTTGCAAGGCAGCGGAAAGGCTCCCGGGCTACTTTCGTCCTGGGACAAATGGGCCATTTTGTCTTATTAATTCTTCAATAAAGAGTCGACTTTTCTGCCTCTTGATAAATCTCTCGCGACGTCGGGCCGTGCTTTGGTCTGGATGGGGCTCCGCATATTCGAGTCGAAAAGGTCTGCGATATCGCGTGGCCTCTTGCTGCCCCGAGTTATGTTCGCGCAAACGTCGTTCAAGATCACTAGTCGAGCCAATGTAGTATCGCCCATCTTTCAGGCTCTTAAGAATATACACGAAGAACATGAACTTGACAGGGGGATGATTAGCTTAACTCTCAATTGCAGGCGGGGGGTGGCCACGACCTCTCCGATGCATCGGAGCGCTCTCCCAAACTGAGCTAGCGGCCCACGTTCAACGAACGTCTCAAATACTACTCGATACCTGTGGGTTATGCAAGGCAGCGGGAAGACTCACATCTTGCTCTTTGTATCGCGACGAGTGGATTATCTGGGTTGACTGGAACGTGAAAGAATTGACGAGTCATCCGCTCTTTGATGAATCTGTGGCAGCCTCGAGCCTCACTTTTTCTTCTTTAAGACCTCGGCGAAAACAACACGCCGGCCCTCCGGGTCAGAGCATTCGACGATGCGGTGTCCCCAAGGCATTTCCCGGGGCGGACCGAAGAACTGCACTCCTTTCTTCGACAATCGCTCATAGACCCGATCGACATCGCGCACCAACAGATAGATCTGGCCTGACAGAGGTTCCTCTGGCGGCCGGCCTCCCAGTTGGGCTACCCAATGATACGCCATGTTGTAATCCTGGAATTCAATCAGAGTGTCTCGAGTGGTTCGAAGGCACAAACTACCCCGGATTTCGTCGTTCCGGGCGTAGCCCGGTTTGAGAGTGGCTGCCGGGCGCTGGCCACTGGCATCGACGAACCCGAGAGAATCCCGGTAGAAGTTGGCAACCACATGCGGTTCCTTGGTGGTGAAGGTCAAGTGCAAGCCTTCAATTCCCATCCACCCGGGCTTATCCCCGGCCGTCCTCAAGCGAGTAAGGCTCCTGGCTGGCGGTCGGTGCGGCTTGATGCTCTTCTTCGACTTCGCCCCGCCCTTACTAGCCTCCTTGGAGCCTTTCTTCTTTGCCATGAGTCACCTCAATAAACAATTGTCCTATCGAACGGGCCCGGATTGCCGTTGACATTCTGCTGGCGGCACCTTTTGACCTCCCCGGCATTTCTCATGAGACGCCAAAAAGGACATGAACACCGGCTGGATTAAGGTCCTGCTGCTTTCAAATCCATGGCCGACCCGCCGGGTCGGTTCGCGTTGGCGTATTCCTGAAAAAGAAGAGGTCCGCCCACCGCGATCGCGGAAAAGGGCCGTCCTGGGGCAAGCAATCGAAGCTGAAATCAAGGCAATCCGAAATTGGTTAAAACAAAGAGAGTTCCGCCAATGCCGCCGCCTTCACGAGACCAGGAAATACGACACCAACGATGATCCAAGTTGTTGCGATAGGAGACCTTGCATCGTCGTGCGGTATGATGTCAGCACAAACGAGCCAATCAATGGGACGTGGAATCGGTACGAAATGAAACTACCTAAATTGCTCGAAATCCTGAGCATGAGTGGTGGTAGTGTACCCATTTTCGAAACGCTTGGCAAATCATTTGAGAGGAGCAACCAGTACTGGACCCCTAAAGTTCGGGTATTTCTCTGTAACTAGTTGAAGAAGAAAGGGTAAGTTGTTAGAACGACTTGGCTTGGATTCACTTCCTTCGATTGCGATGGGCCTAATCCTGCTGTCAACGCGTTGATTTCGTAGGCTGCAGATGAATCTTCACGAAAAGGGACTGTCCCTAGGGACAGTCTCTCGAGGTTTGTGGAGCGAAATCGGATCAAATCTGACTTCCGAAGTGGAAGATTCGTTCTGATCCAGGCAAGGAAAGCCTTTAAGAACTCCTTTTCCGGTTCCACGGGCATGGTCGCGGGCATGCTTCAGGGTTAAGGAACCGTCTTGGTCTCTGTCTCAGTGGTCAGTTGTCCACTCCAACTCAGGACTGTTCCTGATCTCAAATTTGAGATTTCAAATTTTGCCTGCTGAAGGGGGAAAGCTTCCTCTCAGCAATAGATTCCCCAGGGGTCTTGACTGGACAACCCTGAGGAGCAACGCGGAATTAATGGAACCCGCCATTATTTTTTGGGGCCGTGCTGGCGAACCCAATTTAGTTTTTCCTTCAGGTTTTTTTCCAACCCTTGGTCGGTGGGTTGATAGTATTCACGGTTTTTCAGGTTTTCCGGGAGGCACTGCATATCGGTGATGCGGTCGTCGTAGTTGTGCGCATATTTGTAACCGTCCCCGTATCCCAGATCTTTCATCAGGCGGGTCGGGGCGTTTCGCAGGTGCAGAGGGACCGGTTCAGCGAGGGTTTCGTTGGCATCCCGGTGGGCGGATGAATAGGCCTCGTAAACGGCATTCGATTTGGGTGCCAGGGAGAGGTAAACCGTTGCTTCGGCGAGCGCCAGGTTCCCCTCGGGCATGCCAATAAACTCCACCGCCCTCATGGCGTCCATGGTCAGGGTGAGGGCGCGGGGATCCGCGAGGCCAATATCTTCGGTCGCCATTCGGACCAGGCGCCGGGCGACATAGAGGGGGTCTTCTCCTCCTTCCAACATGCGCGCCAACCAGTAGAGGGCGGCATCAGGATCACTGTTGCGGACGGATTTGTGGAGGGCAGAAATGATGTTGTAGTGTTCTTCTCCCGTCTTGTCATAGAGCAGGGTCTTCTTCTGGAGGACGGCTTCCATTTCCTCCTCGGTAACGCGCTTGATGCCCTGCGCATCGGGACGGACGCCGGCCAGCGCCGCTTCAATCGCGTTATAAGCCATCCTGGCGTCGCCATTCGCAAAAAGGGCGATGCGCTCGAGGACCTTCTCACCTATTTCGATTTGTTCCCGACCCAATCCGCGCTCCGGATCGGTGATCGCGCGCCTGAGCAGTTTGATGATCTCGTCGAGAGTCAGCGGATGAAGCACATAGACCCGGCAACGAGAGAGCAATGCCGAGATGACTTCAAAAGAGGGATTCTCCGTGGTAGCGCCGATCAAAATAATGCTGCCCTTCTCGACATGGGGAAGAAAGGCATCCTGCTGCGCCTTGTTGAATCGATGAATCTCATCAATGAACATAATGGTTCGCGACCCGTACTGGCGAGCCTGCTCCGCCTTGGACATCACTTCCTTGATTTCCTTGATGCCTGCGAGAACGGCGCTGTACGTGACAAAAGTAGAGTGGGTCATCCGGGCGATGATCCGCGCGAGGGTGGTCTTCCCGACGCCGGGAGGGCCCCAGAAGATCATTGAAGAGAGGCGGTCGCTTTCGATCTGAACGCGGAGTGGTTTGCCGGATCCAACGAGGTGTTCTTGCCCGACGAGTTCATCGAGGGTGCGCGGGCGCATCCGGTCTGCCAGAGGACGGGAACGGTCGACGGTCCGATCTTCATCGGGGGTGGGTGAATCCGGACTTGAGAAGAGATCCATGGAATGGTCTGTAGGGCTTTCGATGAAGCAGCCTTGTGCCCCGACAAACAGCCCCTCCTACAATGCTTTTGTCCGATTCTTGAGGTTTGCCGTGTTGAAGGTGCTTCAGCCCATCGGAGAGTACAAGAATGAAGGGGGGGATGCAAGAGGAAGCGAAACCGCGGGAAGCGCACGTCTTGTGCGTGAGCGCCGCGCGCCTTCGGGCTGCGGTAAATCTGGACGGGCTGTTGCCCAAAGCCGAAACCGCCCGGTGGGGCCCCGATGACTCATCGGGGGGGCCTACAACTTAACCCCATGATTCTGTGTTGTAGGCCGTCCCGCTCTGCGCCCGCCGCGGCGTCAACCTAAGACCGGAGTAACGAGCGGTCCATAATCCCCCCGGCGGAAGCCGGGGGATGATTCAGGTGAAGCCTACAGCGGCGATCCCATTTTCATTATCCCCCCCCATCCCGCGAAGCGGGATGGTGGGTGTGGTTTATTTTTGGAGCCTGTGTTTGTAGGCTGTACTTGAACTTTCCCCCAGCTTCCGCTGGGGGGATTCAACAGAACGGTCTCCCTCCCGGTGCGGCCCTGAACTCAGGGATGCGTTCCGGGGTTCGCAGTATCTTTTTCAAACCAGCAATAAATGTTCGGCAACACGATCAGGGTGAGCAAAGTGGAGGTTATCAATCCACCGATGACTACTGTGGCCAGGGGCCTTTGGACTTCCGCTCCGGTGCCGGTGGCCAATGCCATCGGGACGAAACCCAGGCTGGCCACCAGGGCGGTCATCAGCACCGGGCGCAAGCGGGTGAGAGCGCCTTCGACCACGGCGGCGTCCCGCGCCACTCCCTCTTGCCGGAGTTGATTGATGCATGCCAGCATGACAATTCCGTTCAGAACGGCCACACCGGATACGGCGATGAACCCCACTCCGGCACTCATCGAGAAATTCATTCCTCTCACCAGCAAAGCCAGGACGCCCCCCGTCACGGCAAAGGGAATCCCCGTGAATACGAGGGCGGCGTGACGGAGAGAATTGAAGGTGATAAAGAGCAGCAAAAGGATGATGAAGAAAGTCACCGGTATCGCCAGGAGAAGCCGATTGCGACCACTTTCCAGGTGCTCCCACATTCCGCCCCATTCCATCATGTAGCCGGGTGGGAGCTTGACCTTCTGGTCCACGATCCTCCGGGCCTCCGCAACGAATGAACCGATATCGCGGCCTCGTACATTCGCCTCCACGGAAATACGGCGCTGGCCGTTCT
Source organism: Terriglobia bacterium (assembly GCA_020073085.1). Classification (NCBI taxonomy): domain Bacteria; kingdom Pseudomonadati; phylum Acidobacteriota; class Terriglobia; species Terriglobia bacterium. Next base: position 34,520 of record JAIQFV010000043.1, read on the forward strand.
CCCGGCTCACCTCGGAAGGACCCTCTTCGCTTTGAATTTCCGCGACCTGATCCAAGGGGACCCTTTGCCCGTTGGGAGCGACCACCAGGAGTTTTGCGATGGCGAGGGCGTCATTTCGTGCCCATGTCGGGAACCGTACCGCCAGGTCGAAGCGCATCGACCCTTCGAGTACCGTGGACGCGGTGGTTCCTGCAATGGCCGTCTGAATGACCTCCTGAACATCAGAAATGTTGAGACCATAGCGGGCGATCGCATCCCGCTTGATCCTGACCTCCAGGGTTGGCAAACCGGTTACCTGCTGCACTTTCACGTCTTCGGCTCCAGAGACGGACGATATCAGCCGGCCCACTGCGCCTGCCTCCTGCCGGAGAGTATCCAAATCGTCTCCATAGATCTTGATAGCCAAATCGGAGCGCGATCCCACTCCTTCGATGAGTTCCATCATTCGGAACTTAATCGGCTGAGAAAACGAGTAGGCAGCACCTGGTATCTTTTCCAGTTCATCATGAATCTTGCCGACCAATTCCTCCTTGGTCTTCACCGTGGTCCACTGTGATTTCGGTTTCAGAAAAACATAGGTGTCGGCCATGTCCGGCCCCATCGGGTCGGTGGCGATTTCAGGCCGGCCAATTCGGCTGACGATGGTCTCGACCTCCGGAAACCGTTTGATGGCCGCTTCAATCCGGGTCGTTTGGCGCACCGCCTCGGAGAGCGAGACGCTCTTGAGGCGGACGTGGTTGATCGCAATCGCTCCCTCATCCAACTCGGGCAGGAATTCCATTCCAAGCAGCAGGAACATGGCGGAGCATAAAAGAACGAAGGCGGCGGCAAAACCCACCGTTGCTTTCCGACGGGGGATCGTCTTCTCCAGGAGTTCGCGATACGAGTTCTTTAAAGAGGCGACGAACTTGTTTTCGCGATCTCCGTGACCTTCCTTCAAAAACACCGCACACAGAGCCGGAACGAGGGTCAGGCTGAGCAAGAGAGCCCCTGAAAGGGCGAAGATGACGGTCAAGGCCATGGGTTGGAACATTTTTCCCTCGATGCCGACGAGGGAAAGGACGGGGATATAGGCCACGATGATAATCAGCTCCCCAAACTGGCTTGCCCGTCGGACCTCGGAACTGGCCCCCAGGATCGTGTGAAGGCGCTCTTCCTTACTCAGCGGTCGGGACATTGCGGAGCGCCGTTCTGCAAGGCGGCGAACGCAGTTCTCAACGATGATGACAGCCGCATCCACGATCAACCCGAAGTCAATGGCGCCCAGGCTCATCAGGTTGGCCGAAATCCCAAAAACCCTCATCCCAATGATCGCGATCAACATCGCAATCGGAATGACCGAGGAGACAATCAATCCGGCCCGGGCCTGGAGAAGGAACAGGAGCAGGATGAAGACGACCAGTGTCCCGCCTTCGATGAGGTTCGTCACCGCTGTGCGAATGGTCCTGTCGACAAGTTTTGTGCGATCGTAGTAGGGGACAATCTTGACGCCGGGCGGCATCGCATGCTGCAAAGCGCCGATTTTTTCTGCAATGGCCTTAGTGACTGCTCGACTGTTCTCCCCTTTGAGCAGCATCGCAATTCCCATCACGGTCTCCCCGTTTCCGTTCCGCGTGGCGGCTCCCTGGCGGACGGGCGATCCCAGGCCCACTGTGGCAAGGTCTCGGATATAGACCGGGACACCTCGGGGGCTGGCGACCACGATGTTTGCGATGTCGTCGATGTTCTGGATTAAACCGATCCCCCGGAGGAGTTGTTGCTCCGACCCGCGTTCCAGGTATCCGCCACCCGCGTTCATGTTGTTTTGTTCCAGCGCTGCAATCACCTGATGCACGGAGAGGCCGTAACTGACCAGTTTGTTCGGGTCGATCAAAACTTCGTATTGTTTTTGCAGTCCACCGAAGCTGTTCACTTCGATCACCCCGGGCACGGTCCGTAGCTGAGGTTTGATGAACCAGTCCAGGAGGGTGCGCAACTCCATAGGGGAATGATGTGCCTCTGACTCGACCGTAAACTGATAGATCTCCCCCAGGCCGGTGCTGATGGGGGCGAGTTCGGGGACCACCCCCGGAGGCAGCGCGCGTTGCGCTTCAATCAGCCGCTCCAGCACCAATTGACGCGCCCAGTAAATGTCCACGTTGTCATGAAACGTCACGGTCACCTGGGACAAACCAAACTGAGAAACAGACCGGATTCCCTCCTTCCGGGGAAGGCTGCTCAAGGCCACTTCCAGGGGCAACGTGACGTACTTCTCCATCTCCAGCGGTGCAAACGCCGGAGCCACGGTATTGATTTGGACCTGGTTCGAGGTAATGTCGGGCACCGCATCAATGGGCAGGGAACGACCCATATAGAGCCCGATTCCAATGGTCGCCAGGCCAAGAATAAGAATGAGAATGCGCCACTGAATGCTGAAGCGAAGAATGCGTTCGATCACGGCGGCCTGCCTCCTTTCCCGCGACTACTCGCTCGATATCTGGCCTCTCAGAATTGTCGATTTCAGATAGAAGCTCCCTTTTGACACCACCTTCTCCCCCGCTTTCACGCCTTGGAGGATCTCGACCCACTGAGATGTTCTCGTGCCCAGGCGAAGGGGACGCTTCTCAAAGGTGGTCTCATTGCGCTGAACAAAGGCGACCGCCTCCCCATTAATTTCCTGCAAGGCCTCGATCGGGATCGCCACAGCCGCACGCGCCTGTTCCGTTGGAATCTCTACCGAAGCAAACATCTCCAGTTTCAGGCGTCCATTCGGATTGGCCACGACACACCGGGCTTTGGCAGTGCGGGATGCCGGGTCGATGGAATCACTGACGTTGGTGAGGGATCCCGGGAACACCTCATTCGGGTACGAGGAGACTCGCACCTGGCACCGGCTCCCGGTTCGCACCAATCCCAGGTCTTTCTCATAAACATCGGCTAAAATCCACACCGAGCTGATGTCGGCGAGTGTCAGTATTTCCCGGTCTCGATCGACCACCGTTCCAATCGATGCGCTGCACTGGGTAATGACGCCGCCAAAGGGCGCACGAATCGTGGAGGCCGATGCCGTCGGTCGCATCCCACTGGACGCAGTCATTGATTCGAGCTCTTGAGTCCCCATCCCCATTCGGCGGACTTTCATCTCAACTTGGGAAAGCGCTGCCATTTGTCCTGTCACGGCAGCCTTTGCCTCTTCCCACTCCGCCTCTCGAAGCTCGAATTCACGTTGGGAAATCGCCCGGACTTCAATCAGGGTCTTCGCTCGCACAAAGGATTGCTCTGCGGTCCGTTCTTGGGCTTTAAGTTTTCCGAGTCCGCTTCGAAGAGTCAGGTAATCGCCCACAAGTTCGCCGAGCTCAATGTTGTCGTATAAGACGAGGGGTTGTCCCGGGGTGACCCGGTCTCCCAGGCGGACGTATAGTTTCTCTACGACGCCTCGGGCCAGGGGAAGTACATGCGCGATGCGGGCCTGGTCGGCGGAAACAATGCCGGTCGTCTGCAAGGCGTTTGCTATGGGAACCGACCGGATTTCCTCGACAACAAGCCCTGCGTTCCGTTGGGATTCAAGGCTCAACTCCGCCACATTCGGATTGACAGTTTCCACCGGTTCAGTAGGCTTTGGTCCCCCTCGGTAGCGGATCACTGTGACAAGAACCGCTGCCGCGATGACTACCACAAGAATAGGAATCCATTTTTTCATGGCTTAAACTCCTATTGGAAAGATCCTTGCGTCGAATTTGCAGGGCTGCGCTCCTGCGATTTGGCACGACTCCCGGCAGTCCGACTGCACACTCCGACGGGTCATGTGAAATCGAACGGGCTCCGGCACAATCGATTATTAAAAGGATGAAAGCAGGAAATGCGTCTAGGAAAGTCGCGGAGGGTGATAAGGATGAGGGGTAAAGCCGGCCAGGGCTTCGAACCTTACGGGAGCCGCCGGGATCCTAACGGAATCCAAAATGACCAGAGAAGGTGGACTTTGAGGACGGATTCGTGTGCTGCAGCAATAACAATCTTCATCCGGGTCCGAGGGATCAAGCGCAGAAACATGGGTCGCAAGGCGCTCACTTGTCAGGTTTGTATTTGTCCCGAGGGGAGAACCGGTGGCGATAAGATGAACTTCATACGGACAGAATCCAGGGATCAGCAAGTCCGCAGCGCCATAAAGCAGCAGCATAACAGCCACGAGTCTTTTCAGAGGGCTCGAATTCATCGGATTAGGAAGGGCGAACTGTACCAAATCCGAGCCGTGGAGTCAACAAAAGGGCTGATTCATTGCCGTGCCCTTCGCGCGGACCGTCGGGCGGGGATGTGCCGGGGGGCTTGTCATGTGGTTCCATTTGCGCCCGAACATCCACCCCCTTTATTGGGGCACCAAAAGAAGGTCCGCGAATTTTTGGGGCCTGGTGTCAACAATCGATTCTGCTGCAAAACCCCCTGGGCTCGATCTGTGGAAAAATAAATCGCGTTTAGAAAGCCTACAATGCATTTCCATCGTGTTGGGATACATTTGTGGTCCCCCGAAAAATTGCATTTTTCAAACAACAGGGGGTTTTGCAGCAGAATCAACAATCCACGATCCCACTTATGACCGCATGTGTGCGGGAGCCCGCTTCAGCGGGCTTGATTACGTACAGCCCGCCGGTTTACCGGCGGGGAAGCCCGCCCCCATTGCTCCCTCACCCCGATTCATCGGGGTTGAGCTTTGATTGCGGTCGGCCGTTAACGACCGACCCAACGAATACCCCCGATCTGAAATTTTGAGGGTGAAAAGGCCTGATTAAGCCCTAAAAACACCCGATTTTTGAGATTATCCCCACCTCGTTATTACAACTTAGCTTGGTCTGATATACATCTCAAAGTTGTGGAAGAAAGTTTATCGCTTTTGGGCAAAGGAAATCCCATGAACAGCGTATCATGTCGGCCAGCACCGGGAGGATAGGGCCACGCTGAAGAGCGACCTGAGCGCCACGGTGCTGG